>CAZMDX010000229.1:0-18975 GCA_964564805.1 uncultured Pseudoalteromonas sp.
AAAAAAAGCTAAATCAGTAAAAAGTTGAGTGAGTAAAATATTGAGATAGTAGCGTGGCCCTAGCACTACAAACGTGCGAAACGAAAACGCCTGATTTTAGAATAGTAGTCAGAGCATCCAAATCAAAAATATGAAATTGAAATCATAAGTCAATGGTCTTAGGGAATTCGTAGAGATAACAATGAAATCAGTATGTTTCTAAATATTTTTTCTTAATATGAAGGTGCATAATTTGTTAAAACGTCACTCAAAGTAGCAAGACTTTTTAATACCTCCTTATCACGTTACTTTAGGCTTAACACTGTTGGATAATGTAGTTAGCGAGGGTATGGAAAAAAATATCTCATTAAAAATCATGATGTTGTTAAGCGTTCTTATGACAGCCTGACCCGTTATGAAGTGTGTTGCTGGATGGTTTATCCCATTTGGGTATCTTAAATCAAAGTTAAGCCTAACCTGTACTTTTACTTGTGTTCACCGCTATTAATCGTTTAATAGGGATAAGCCCTGTTATTGCATCAGTAACTTATGATTCCAGCACGTACCTGATATTGATATGTGTTGTAAAATCATTTTAAAACTTGAATCGTAAGTGACCTTGTTCAACTATGACTTTTCGACCATATTGGATAAAAAGACTTTCTTCAAAGTCGTTTACATCCAAGCTATATTGCATGGCATCACCAGCAGCCAATCCAACAATGATACTTTCTATTTGTGGTTTGTGGTAATCCAATACTTTTTGCTTGCTGCCACTCAAATATACTTGCAAATAACTACTTGCTTCGGAAGCAGTAGTACCTGTCATAATACTGAACGCAGTTCTCATGGTGCCTGTCACCATCGATAGTACAGGGCCTGGGACAAAGTGATTAATAAGACTAGAGGTATCTTTTAAAATCGAGTATTCATCGTTTAACATGTGAATATCGGTAACGCGTATGTGAGTTAACAGTATGTTTTTTGTGGTGGTATTATATTCAGGAATAGCTTGAACAACTAACACAACATGAGCACGATAAATGGGGTTAGCAAGATAAGTGACCTCGATGCCGCCTAGAATTTCGGCTTGAATATAATTTGAGTTAACGGGCATCGTTATATTTGTTTTAGATAAAGTAAAACGGCCTTCCCCCCTTGGTACAGAAATAGGCAACGAGATGGGTAAGTGTGGTTGAATTAATTGGCTAATATCGTCCACTGAATAATCCACATGTTTTAACCGTTTAAAACGAATTAGGCATTTAGCTAAGAGTAAGCGAAATGACTCTTTGATAGATTGCGAACCCAAACTAATGCTTCTCCATAGATATTTATGATAATGCTACAAGCCTATGCATTTTATAACTATTTGAATTTTATTGTATTAAGTTATTTTGCTAGGCAGCGTTAAATTTACAAGAAAGTAACACTAAGGACCCTTTTTTGATACAATTACTGGTATGACATCAGATGAGTTGTATCAATGTTATGACCGGTGTTAGTAATGTTTCAGCGGCATATTTGATAGCAACACGCCCTAATATCTTCAGCTCAAACAAGTAGTCTATTTTATGCAAAAGCTTTCTCAAACACAATTTGATTTTATCATCATAGGCGCCGGTTCAGCTGGCGCCACTTTAGCGGCGCGTTTAACAGAGAACAATCAATTTAGTGTCTGTTTAATTGAAGCGGGAGGCAAAGACACAAGCCCGTTTATTCATATTCCATTCGGTTTGGCTTTCCTATCTCGTATGACAAATTTGGGTTGGGAGTATGACACTGAGCCTCAATCTCAATTGAATGAACGCTCTCTTTTTTGGCCACGCGGCAAAGTATTAGGTGGTTCAAGTTCACTTAATGCGATGTGTTATATTCGTGGTGTACCTGAAGATTATGACCGATGGAATGATATGGGTGCTAAGGGTTGGGATTGGCAAACGGTTTTGCCTTATTTTAAAAAGTCAGAGAAACAACAGCATGGTGAAAGTGAAATGCACGGTGCGGATGGTTACCTGAGCGTGAGTGACCTAAGACACACGAATCCGCTTTCTAATACCTTCGTTGACGCGGCTGAAGAAATTGGGCTGTCTAAAGTTACCGACTTTAATGGTCATGACCGAGAGGGCTTGGGCTTTTATCAGGTCACTCAGGAAAATGGGCAACGTTGTTCAACGGCCAAAGGCTATTTAACACCTGCTTTAGCGCGCTCTAATTTAACTTTATTGACAAAAGCTTTGGTTGAAAAAATTCAAATTATCGATGGTGTGGCCACAGGAGTACAACTTCAACTTGATGGGCAGTCTGTTGAGCTAATTGCCAATAAAGAAGTGTTGTTATGTGCAGGTGCGATCAATTCACCACAAATATTAATGTTGTCAGGTGTTGGACCAAAAGAACATCTAGTTGAAAAAGGCATTAAAGTGAAAGTTGATTTACCTGGTGTTGGACAAAACTTACAAGATCATCTTGATACCATAGTGCAACATCATTGTAAAAACCGTAATAGTTATTCGATTTCTTTGGCTCTTATTCCTCGTTATGTCAAAAATACATTGAAGTATTTGTTTAATCGACAGGGCATTTTTACCAGCAATGTTGCTGAGGCGGGTGGCTTCGACAAAACACAATACGCAACAGATATCCCTGATATTCAATATCACTTTTTACCTGCAATTTTGCTTGACCATGGACGTACTACTGCCTTTGGTTATGGTTTCGGAGTGCATGTATGTGGTTTATATCCAAAAAGCCGTGGCGAAATAAGATTACGTTCTAATAAACCAAACGCTCCCGCAATGATTGACCCACATTATCTTGAGCATCCTGATGATCAAAAAGTAATGATTGACGGGGTACGTCGTGCAAGAAAAATTCTGGCAGCTCCTTCATTTGAAAAATATGAGTCTTGGGAAGTGGGTCCAGGGCCTGAGACACAAACTGATGAAGAAATATTAGCGTTTATCCGAAAAAGTGCTGAAACTATTTATCACCCCATTGGCACCTGTAAAATGGGTGATATCAGCGATGTTATGACAGTGGTGGACCCACAGCTTAAAGTAAAAGGTATAAAAGGTTTAAGAGTTGTGGATGCTTCGGTTATGCCATCACTTGTTGGCGGAAATACCAACGCTCCCACGATCATGATTGCAGAGCGTTGTGCCGATTTGATTAAGCAAGAGCATAAATAAAATCATAAAATCGTGAGCAAATAAAGAAAGTCATTATTCGTGTGAATAGTTTGCGTTAAATTCGATATTTTTTATGAGTGTCGGTTTAGCGCAATAAATAAGTGAATGAATAAGTAAATGGATGTGTGAAATGAATTGTATTTATCGACTTATAACGTTGTCTTTGACATTTTTATTATTACTCATCATGGGTTGTGCAAATCATAAAAACTTATCAATATCTGCAGATAATCAGCTCACTTCTATTGTTCCGCATCTTACTTGGCAAAGTGATGCATACACTTTAATCGAAGTCCCTCAGGTTAAAGACATCTTTTATCTTAATGAACCCAGTAAAGAGCATTTTTTAACCTTCTATAACGAACCTCAATTTCAGACTATCGATGGGCATAAGCGGTTATATCAATATTTAGAACATTTTCTTAGCGGTTTCACTTATAAGGGTGACACCTACAATGCAGATTTGGCCTCTATTAAACATGCAGGTAATTGTCTTTCCCTTGCTATTTTGACTAAAGCTTATGCATCCTTAGTTGGTCTTAAAGTTGAGTATCGTAAAGTTAATTCTGAACCTATTTATTCCCGTGAAAATGACATTATGACTCTTTCTTCGCATGTACAAACTCATGTATATGCTCCTGCTAAACCTAATAATAGGAAGACAACGTTTTTCTTTTCAAAAATTATAATCGATTATTTCCCATCTTCTAGAAGTCGTATTGGGGGCATTGTTGAAAACGTTGATTTTGTATCTATGTATTATCATAACTTAGCTGCTAAGGCTCTAATTGAAGGAGATTTTGACTACGCCTACTCTTTGTTAGCGGCTGCCATGCAGTTGTCATCAAACAACATAGAAACATTGAATACTCTAGCCGTTTTGTATAAAAAGTCAGGCAATTATGCTCAAGCTGAATCACTCTATAAACATATATTGCAGCACACAACAGGCTCAGTAAGCGTCTTAAATAATTATGTGATTTTACTTCGAGAAACGGGTAGAAATAATGAAGCAATTTCGTATGAAGATCAGTATTTGCAGATTAAAGATGACAATCCATACCGTTGGTATGACGTTGCTAACCTTGCATATGAACAACAAAAGTACACCATGGCCTTGCGCCTTTTTCAAAAAACTACAGATATGGCACCTTACTTACCTGAAAGTTTTTATGGTCAGTCAAAAACTTATTTTAAATTAGGCAAAATCACAAAAGCTAAGTCGGCGATGCGTAAAGCTGCTGAGTTAGCTTACACCTCAAAAGATGAAAGACGTTACAATAGTAAATTACATGTATTGAACGATGGATTTTAGTGTGAGGTAACGCGAGAATAATTTGTCAGAATTACTCAAAGACAAATATACGATAGATATGGCTGAAAAAATTAGTAAGATGATTTTTGAGGTTCATTCTACATTTGACTCTGAAGGTTTTGTTCATCACGTTCAGCAAGGTTATGACGTGCTTGAATTAATGGCTAGAGGTCGAAAAATTGCCACCGCATTGAAACACTTTCTTCCAGACGATTTTAAACAGGCGGTCACTATTTTGTTGGCATCTTTGGATTCGTTTGTGGAACACGACAAAAATAATAGTTTAGCGTCTTTTATATTTCTGCCACACACCATTTATATATCTGAAAATGGGTTAGATTGTCCAAAAAAATTTGATGTTTCAATGCAAGCTCTTTATCAATTAACCCAAGTTTTTACCTCTGAATTTGCCATTAGGCCTTTTATTCAACGTTATCCAGATAAGTGCTTAACTTTACTGACAGAGTGGGCCACAGACCCAAGCTATCATGTTAGGCGATTGGTATCAGAGGGTACACGCACTCGTTTGCCATGGGCCTCTCGTTTACCTGAGTTTATTCAAGATCCAACCGCCGTTGTAAAATTATTAGAATTACTAAAAGACGATACCGAATTGTACGTTAGACGTTCAGTCGCCAATAACCTTAATGATATTGGTAAAGATCATCCAGAGCTTTTGGCTGATATCGCTACAACGTGGCTTAAAGGAGCATCCAAAGACACAGTATGGTTAGTAAAACATGCACTGCGCAGTGCAATCAAACGTGGAGAGCAAGGTGCATTAAGGGTCTTGGGTTATGATGATAGTGCTGACGTGAAAATAGTGAATATAGCTATCACACCAAAAAATGCCAAGATGGGTAGCAGTGTTCAAATCAATTTTGAAATAGTTAATCAAGCTAAAAAAACGGCAGCCTTGATGGTAGATTTCTGCATTCACTTTGTTAAAGCAAATGGAAAAACCAATCCTAAAGTGTTTAAGCTAAAAGTGGTTAAATTAGCGCCCAGTCAGTCGCAATGTCTTTCTAAAAAAGTATCATTAAAAGCTATGACCACACGCACCTTGTACTCAGGATATCATAAGGTAGAAGTGATAATTAATGGACAAAACACACTGATTGGCAATTTTGACTTAAAAAAATAACTGGCTCATTATTTACAAACGATAGCATCAAACTCAATCTGACTTAACGATGTTGAAATCAGCTTTTATACTTTTCGGTATATTTCATTTGAAATGTGATATTTGATTATATTGTAGTTTTAACCCTTTCAAATGAATGACTACACCTTAAAACAACTCGAGTAAAAAGTCCCTGTAAAGCAGAGACCTTTTTTAGTTAGTAACAAGTAATGCTAATTATTGAGCGAGATGATTGACCACTGTGTCGGTGAAATCTGTAAATACGCCATCAACTTTTAATTCTTCGAACAATACGTTTAGTATCTGTTCTTGTTCAGTATTGTCTGGTAAAGCATCCTTTCGAAAAGTGTAAGGATGGACTTTAAGGCCAGCAATATGTGCCTGCTTGACAAAGGGTGTTGGTAGCATTGTTTTTAGGTCGATCAGTTGAGGTATCCAAGGCCCGATGCCTTGAGCGACCTTAGCGATGGCCTCTAAACCCAAGGGTGTTTTTAAAAAGTCAAAATCAGTAGGCGATTCCTGCCAATCGTTTTCACCAATAAGCTGTACCAGTTTTACTTTCACTTTTAGATCATTTCGCAATCGCTGGGTTTCTGCAAAATCAAAACACTGCACATATATAGCTTTATTTGCATCATCAAGCTTATGTTTGCGTAAAACAGCCATAACCAGTTGACTTATGTCCACGCCCTGTTCTCTATGCCAAGCAGGTGATTTTATTTCTGAATAAAAACCGGTAGTTTTATTTAATTGACGATTGAGTTGTTGGATCAATTCAATCTGCTCTTCAAAAGTGGCAATGTGAAACGTACCCTTTCCTTGATAACGATTGGGGAACACTTGCGTGCCTTGTCTATTTTGACGCTCATGTACATTAAGTGTCTTCAATTCAGCCAAAGTGAAATCTAAGGCATAGTAACGTCCATCTTGTCGATTTCTACTAGGGAAAACTTGCTCTACATTGGTCACTGTTTCGAGGTGAATATCATGTAAAACGACTATTTTTGAATCTTTAGTGACAACCAAATCTTGCTCTATAAAATCGGCACCTTGCGCATAAGCCAAGGCAACAGACTCCAGTGTATGTTCAGGTAAGTAGCCTGATGCACCTCGGTGTGCAATCACCAGAGGTTTAGCTGTAATCACTTGGCTGGTAAAAGCCAATATTAATAGTCCTAAAAGATATAATTTCATAATGCTCGCTTATCTACCTTCAATTAATTCGATGGCATAACCATCTGGGTCACGCACAAAAGCAATTACTGTTTTGCCACCTTTTACTGGTCCTGGTTTACGATACACGTTGCCACCTTGTAGCTCAATAAACGCACAAAGGGTATAAATATCATCTACTGCGATAGCAATATGTCCATAGGCTTCACCCATATCGTACAGAGTCTTATCCCAATTATAGGTTAGCTCCAATACAGTATTTTCTGATTCTTCACCGTAACCCATAAATGCCAAAGTATATTGGTACTCTTGGTTTTCACTTTGTCTAAGCAGTTTCATACCCATAAAATTGGTGTAAAAGTCAATTGAGGTTTGAAGATTGCCGACCCGCAACATGGTATGCAGTAACCGCATATTTATTCCTTTTGTGATTCTGATTTAGTGGTATCAAAATTGTTTTTATTGATCTGAGCATAGTAGAATAAGAATGGGAACATAATATGACAGGCGAAAGGTTATTTTACAGATGTTGTTGTTCAGGTCTTGCCTGTTGGCTTGAATGAAGATGGTAATTTTTCTATTTTGTGAACGTGGCTATATTTTATTACAGCCATAATGAATGAATAATATTTGGCTTATTTCACAACGATTTTCAGCATGAAAGTTCGGCACCAGCAGCATTTTCGTTTACGCCGTTTCTGTCACTATCGGCACTCATTTTAACTCTTCCTTGCAAGGAAACAAATAATGAACGTGCGTACTTTGCTTTGCCGTCTTTATGGCATAGTAATATTTCAGTCGCTAAATTAGCTTCACCGGTTTCGGAAAATTTAATGATATCAGTTGAGTTGGTCATCAAACTGGTTGTAGACGTTGCACCTATAGTGACTAGTAAGTCTTCTGTGGTACTTCTAATAAAATTGTTGTCATCGTCAATAAACACGATTTTTGGGTCATTCCAGTCTTTTGAGCATACAGAGTAATCTTTGGAAGGACACACTACAACTTGGGCTTGTTCGTCTATTGCATGGTGCCTAGCATATTGGATCAAAGAGCTTGTTTCGTTGATTTCTGCCACAATTCTATTCTTTATTAAAATACTTTGAATGCTTGGGCCAATAAATGCCAATATTATTGCAACAATAGAAACAGTGATCATTAATTCAATCAGTGTCACACCTTTATGTTGTTTCACGTTAATCACTCCAGTATTTGTGTAGTAAAGATAAACTATATTTGAACTTTTAAGGTATGAAATACTGTTCAAAGGTTAGAATTAACATACACATGTTGGTAAGGTTAATTGTAGTTGCCTTTAAATTTATCACTGCTCGTTAATATTAACGACGGTAATCACCATCCTGGTCGAAATTTTTGACGGGTGTAACATCATCGAGGTAAAAAATGCAAACGAGTACTGTGATAGAAGAAATGCGGGTTCTACCTAAAATTGATGTTAGTTTTGAAGTTGAACGTCGAGTCAATTTTATTAAATCCCAGCTTACAAAAAGTGGTATGAAAGTTTTAGTTTTAGGTATAAGTGGAGGTGTAGATTCGTGTACATTGGGAAAGTTGGCTCAGGTTGCAGTTAATCAACTTAATCAAGGGCACACAAACCAAGAGCACACAAAACAGTATCAATTTATAGCTGTAAGATTGCCATATAACGTTCAAGCAGACGAGATTGATGCGCAAGCTTCAATCGACTTCATTCAGCCTAGCCACAGCTTAACAGTCAATGTGCAGCCTGGTGTTGATGCGATCGATTTACAAACACGAACGGCTATGCAGGGCACTAATTTATTACCTAAAAGTGAAAGTAAACAGGATTTTGTAAAAGGTAACGTCAAAGCGCGTACCCGAATGGTAACGCAGTATCAAGTTGCCGGTTTACTCAACGGTTTAGTTTTAGGTACAGACCACTCCGCAGAAAATATTACGGGGTTCTACACTAAGTATGGTGACGGTGCATGTGACCTTGCTCCTTTATTTGGTCTGAATAAACGTCAAGTGAGGCAAATTGCCGAGTTTTTAGGTGCACCACAACATATTGTTCATAAAGCCCCCACTGCCGATTTAGAAACATTAGCGCCACAAAAATCTGATGAGCAGTCATTAGGAATGAGTTATGAACAAATAGATGATTTTTTAGAAGGCAAACTCGTAGCAGATGATATTATTGAGAAGCTGGTTGCTATTTTTGAAAAAACACAGCATAAACGAATACCTATACCTACCATATACGATTAATGATTTTAAGTTAACAAACCACTCTAATTGGGACATAAAATGAAAAAGATCGAAGCTGTAATCAAACCATTTAAAATGGATGACGTGCGAGAGGCCTTATCAGAAGTCGGCGTTAATGGCATGACTGTGACTGAGGTAAAAGGTTTTGGACGTCAAAAAGGGCATACGGAATTGTATCGTGGTGCTGAATATAATGTTGATTTTTTGCCCAAAGTAAAAGTTGAGTTGATAGTTGCAGATGATCAAGTTGAGCGTTGCATTGAAACCATTATGAAAACAGCGCAAACTGGGAAGATCGGTGATGGGAAAATATTTGTCTATGAAGTAGAACGTGTTATTCGTATTCGTACTGGCGAAGAAAATGAAGACGCTGTTTGATACTAATCATCTCTATACTTTGCGGTAGTTAATTTGTTGAATCACTAAGCGGGTAGATGCTAAGTGGTAGGTATAAAAAACTGAAATAATATCTAGTGCACTTTGGTCTAATATTCTGAAACCTAAGAGACATGTTTAATATTTATTTATAGCCGTATTTTATACCCGTATTTAACAATCGTATTTTGGCTATCTATTATTAAAAAAGGAAAACTAATATGCAAAAAATCAAGAAAGCGGCTATCGCTTCTGCACTTGGTGCAGTCGTCATTGGCTCACTTGCTTCAGTTAGTGTTCAAGCGAATACTAATCCATTTAGTGTTAACGCCTTAGAATCTGGCTACATGCAAAGTGCTAAAGAAGGCAAGTGTGGCGAAGGAAAATGTGGCGGAGATAAAGCTGAAAAAGCGGCCAAAACCATGAAAGAAGGAAAGTGCGGCGAAGGAAAATGTGGTGGAGATAAAGCTAAAAAAGCGACCAAAATCATGAAAGAAGGAAAATGTGGCGAAGGAAAATGTGGCGGCCAAGCTTAATTAATACCCAACCAAATTTAGTGAAATGATAAAGGCCGACCCATGTCGGCCTTTATTTTAGCAAAAATCAGAGTGACAAATCTAATGATGAATAAACATCTTTCAGGTGTGGGCCTAGGTTTACGTCGAGAAATGCTTGATGAGCTGTTACCTGATATTCCTATTGCTGTGGACTTTTGGGAAGTCGCGCCCGAAAACTGGATCCCTCTCGGGGGGAGGTATCAGAAGAACCTTAACCAATTCACCTCTGCCAGTAACTTTGTTTGCCACGGTTTGTCTTTATCGATCGGTAGCCCTGAGCCGCTTGACATCAACTTTTTAAAAGACGTTAAAACGTTTTTAGATAAGCATCAGATTTTATATTACAGTGAACATTTAAGTTATTGCTCCGGTCAAGGTCATCTGTATGATCTGATGCCAATTCCGTTTACTGAAGAAGCAGTTATACATGTAGTTGATCGGATTAAACAAGTGCAAAATATTATCGAGCGGCCGCTGTTGCTAGAAAATGTGTCTTATTATGCTGCACCTGGACAAGAGATGACTGAACAAGAGTTCACATTATCTGTGCTTAATGAGTCAGGTTGTTTGATGCTGTTGGATGTAAATAATATTTATGTCAATTCTATTAATCATAATTATGATGCAGAAGCATTTTTGTCTGCCATGCCCAGTGGAAAAATTGTTTACGGGCATATCGCCGGACATTATGATGAAGCTGATGATCTGAAAATAGATACCCATGGCTCCGATGTTATCGAGCCGGTGTGGCAATTACTAAAAAAAGCCTATGAAATCCATGGTGTTTTCCCCACCTTGTTAGAAAGAGATTTTAATATCCCACCCATCAGTGAGTTGTTAATAGAGATGGAAAAAATCAGAACTATTCAAAAGCATGTGCAACACCAAATGTCTTCTAAGCAACCCCGACTATTTAGAGCCTAATGAAGTCTTTGAGAGAAACACAGCATGCTTTTATTCAGCATATAAAAAATCCAGAAGATAATCCGTTCGATCATGGTATCGAAGATCGACGTTTGAAAATCTATAGGGAATTGTTTTTTAATAATATTTTGAGCTTCCTTAGTTCAGGGTTTCCTATCTTGGAAAGTTTGTATAGTGAACAACAATGGAAAGATTTAGCGCGAATCTTTTTTATTAAGCATGACTGCCGCTCTCCGTATTTTATTGATATCAGTAAAGAATTTGTAGAGTTTTTAAGCAATGAGTACAAATTAAGTGAGTCTGACCCCATTTTTATGCGCGAACTGGCACATTATGAATGGTTGGAGTTAGACGTAAGTGTTCGGAAGTCGAGCCAAATGACTAAAAAATGGGATGGATTTTCACCAATAACCCAAGTTCAGATGTCGGATTTAGCCACTTTGGTAAGTTATCAATATCCCGTTCATCAAATTAGTGCTGAATTTTCTCCCTCACAGTCAAGCGAAATTGTGTACTTAGTGGTTTATCGAGATACCACAGATAAAGTGAATTTTACCTTAATTAATGCAGTATCAGCACACTTGTTAAATTCCATCATGCAGCAGGGGAGGGCAACGGTTGATTCACTCACTAAAATAATGATCGAAGCCATGCCACAACTTAATGCCCAACAAATCAGCGGTTCACTGCAACAAGTAATAAAGCAGTTATTGCAGCAAGAAATATTATTTCCTGCGGAGCAGTAAACGCTCAACCATCAATACATCAGAATATTGGCTGTACTCATTTCACTCAACCATCAAGCCTATTGGGTTTTATTATTCTATTGGCATCATGCAGTCGTTATGTTTTTGGTCATACATCACCAAGTCTGGCTTTTAGGACTATCAATTTATAAGACTTTGGATTAACATCTGCGCCTTCATTTTAGTTGTTTAATTTGGGTTTCACCCTTCAAGTCTGGAGTGCAATAATGCAGGATGATAACAGTTCACATGACCCGTTTAATTGGGGCTATCTGATTGCAGCCTTAGCTGTGCTGCTAGCCTTGCCGTTAATGCATGTCATATTGGGTTGGTTTGTTTTTTACCTTTAATATCCGCAGCTACTTTACTTATCTAATTATTAAATTACGGGGAAATTCGTGCCCGCCGAATATATAAAATCGGTTATTAAAACCGTTCCTGATTACCCAAAGCCTGGGATCATGTTTCGCGATGTGACCTCGGTCTTAGAAGACCATAAAGCCTACTCAGCCTCTATCGAAATCTTACTGAAGCACTATGCGCCGATGGGTTTTGATAAAGTAGCGGGTACCGAAGCCCGTGGCTTTTTGTTTGGTGCGCCTCTGGCTATAGAACTTGGTATAGGATTTATTCCTGTACGTAAACCTAATAAATTACCTCGTGAAGTCATAAGCGAAAGTTACGAGTTGGAATACGGCACTGATTGCTTAGAAATTCACAGAGATGCTGTAAAGCCAGGTGAAAAAGTATTGATGTTGGATGATTTATTGGCAACAGGCGGCACCATGATCGCCACCGCTAATTTGATCAGGCGCTTGGGCGGTGTGGTCGAACACGCGGGTTTTGTTATTTCTCTACCAGAACTAGGTGGTGAACAAAAGCTGATTGACTGTGGTGTCACCAGTTTTTCTATTTGTGAATTCGAAGGCGAGTAACTAAGTAAAATGAGTTATCAAGTTTTAGCAAGAAAATGGCGACCTAATCGTTTTGGCGAATTAGTCGGACAAGAGCATGTTGTCACCGCTATTTCTAATGCACTTGATAATAATAGATTGCATCATGCTTATTTATTTACTGGTACACGAGGTGTGGGTAAAACCACTATCGCACGGATTTTTTCTAAAAGTTTAAATTGTGAACAAGGTTTAAGTGCTAAACCTTGTGGTCAATGCAGCACCTGCAAAGAAATTGAAAATGGTAATTTTATCGATTTACTTGAAATAGATGCGGCATCGCGAACCAAGGTAGAAGACACACGTGAGTTACTCGACAACGTGCAGTACAAACCAAGCCGTGGTCGCTATAAAGTTTATCTGATCGATGAAGTGCACATGTTGTCGAAGCATAGCTTCAATGCTTTGCTGAAGACCCTTGAAGAACCCCCCCCTCATGTCAAGTTTTTGTTAGCAACCACTGACCCACAAAAGCTACCCGTTACCATTTTATCTCGATGTCTACAATTCAATCTGAAAGCTCTTTCTCGCACACAAATTAGTCAGCAACTAGACTTTGTGTTGGGCGAAGAGGGTATTGAGTTTGATAAAGAAGCGCTTAGCCAATTAGCTAGAGCGGCCCAAGGTAGTATGCGTGATGCGTTAAGTTTGACTGACCAAGCCATAGCGCAAGGCAATGGAGTGGTTGGGTTACAAATAGTCACTGACATGCTCGGACTGATGGATAAAAACCAAGTCCTAAAATTAGTGCACGCCGTGGTTCAAAAAGATAGCGCAAAAGTAATGCAACAAGTTGAGTTGATGTCTATTCAGGCCCCAGATTATGCTTTGGTATTAGCTGAAATTATGAGCTTGTTTCATCAAATTGCCTTAACTCAGTTTGTGCCTGATGCCTGTAAATTAGAAACGATTTCAGCCCGGGCAATTTTTCAATTGGCCAAATCTGTTCCCCCTGAACAAGTTCAACTTCTGTATCAAATTGCCCTTACAGGTAAGAAAGATTTACCTCATGCTGCGGATGCCAGAACTGGGTTAGAAATGACTTTGTTGCGAATGCTGGCTTTTTGTCCAAATAATTTAAAACTTGATGCACTGGATATTATTGCCAATACTCCAGAAGTTACAGCGCTACCACAACAAACAAAGAGCCAATCGGATAACAGTGATGTGACAGGTTCAGCTTTAATAGAACCTGTTGCGGTCAATTATAATGCTTCTGGTGATCCTAGTGTATCTAACCAGATTTCATCTGACGTTGATTCTGTTGACAAAAATTTAGGGCAACAAGATACCTCAATTAAAGTGTTGGCTGAAAATAACACCTCCGTTTATGAAAAAGATGTTGCTGAGAACTCTCTTGGATCTGAGACTTCACCTGAACCGTTACTCGAATTAAAGCAACAGAAAATTGTAGGACCTCAGGTTGATGAGTCAATACATTCAAACGCCGATTTATCTGCCCAACAACAAGACATCATGACTCAGGCAGAAAATTTTGGCCATCAACCAATAGATTATGATCAATACCAACCAGTGTCGCTGAATGAACAATCGTCTGAGGCTTTTTCTGTTGATTACCAGCCCAGTGATTATGAAAATACATCTATTCAGCCGCAAGCTCCCCAGGCTTCCCATCATCAACAAACCGATATCAAACCCAACACATCTACCGCAGACTTGATAGCTCTTCGTAATAAGCTTAAGCAAAGTCAAAATGATAAGGGGGAAGGGGCTGAACAAGTAAAAAAGTCTGAAAGTTCTACCCCATTCAATTTAGCTGAGATCCGCAAGCAAAATCAAGATGCCGAAAGTAAACCTGCTCTTAGTGATGAATACAAGAGCCAGGATATACAAACCGCATCAGTACAAAACATTAAGCCGCAGGGTAGTTCGTCACCCAGTGAAGACCATATTCTAGATAATGCACCTCCTTGGCCAGTCGAAAATGAAATGCAAACTGCATCTACATATACGTCTGAAGTTACCTCAGTAGTTGTGCCGATACCTGAGGATGCGCCTATAACGAGCCCTTTCTCAGCTCAGAAAAACGCAGTAGAAGCAGAGTTTTTTGATTCCGGTGCGCATTTAGATGAAGAGAATATTGGCGATGTAACTCTACATATTTCTGCCTTTTTACCTAATAAAGAAAAAGTGCTGAAAGCATTACAAGTGGATAATTGGAGTCGGTTAATTGAAGAGATGCAAGTCACTGCTTTAACCAAACAATTGGCTCTGCATTCTGCATTTAATCAACAAGGTCACACGGTTAAATTGATTCTTTTGGACACAAAAGCTCACCTTATTTCTGATACCGCTCAGCAGCAGCTTAAAGACGCACTTTGTTTAGCCCTAAACGAACCTATTGAACTTGAAATAGAACTAGGACAACCCATTAATACACCGTATGCTTTGCAAATTAAAGTGAATCAAGTACGTAAAGAATACGCCCGCGAAGTCGTCAAAAGTGACTCTGGTATTCAATTGTTACAGCAACAGTTTGCTGCCAAAGTTGACGAAGACAGTATTCAAGCTAGATAACCAATTAATATTATACATTTATCCGAAAGGAAGAGAGACAGATTATGATGAAAGGCGGAATGGGCAACATGATGAAGCAGGCGCAACAAATGCAAGAGCGCATGCAAAAAAATCAAGAAGAGTTAGCCAAAACTGAAGTAATAGGCCAGTCTGGCGCTGGTTTGGTTAAAGTGACAATGACTTGCAGCCATGGGGTGCGTCGCGTTGATATCGACCCAAGTTTGATGGAAGAAGATAAAGAAATGATCGAAGACTTAGTCGCTGCAGCGTTTAATGATGGCGCCAGACGTGTGCAAGAAACCACCAAAGAAAAAATGGCAGATGTCACTGGTGGTATGCCTTTACCTCCAGGTTTTAAAATGCCTTTTTAGTTATAAAACGGTGTAGAATTTATTCCCTGAATTTACTGGTAAGCGCATTACTATTAACAGTGGATCACAGCCAATATTTTATATTTAGCCAGCTTTTATAGCTGGCTTTTTAATGTCTATCTTATTGATAAAAATCGATATATTTCCGATTAAATACTGGTTTTTATGCTCCTAAAGAACATTGTGAATTTAATCTAGAAGAGTTTTTATAAGTTAATGATGAACCCAGTCTTATAAACAGTTAAATAACATTTTTGTAGGGCAGATGAGTTTGTTTAAGTAGTCAAAATTAATCATTATTAAGGTTTAGGTGAAAATTAAATGCAGGTGAGAATTATTGCCCCCAACTTGTTAGGGAAATTATTTGGAAGTATCGATAAGTTAGAGATTGGTGAGCAATATTTACTTATTACCCAAAGTCGTTCAGATAAAAAAATTCTGAACTATTCAGATATTACTGATATTCCAGAAGTTAAAAGCGGCCTCCTCGGCAGTATTCTGAATTTCAAAACATCAACTCACCATTACCGATATTCGTTCTTAAAAAAAACGAATCTCAAACAGGCGTTCGCACATATCGAACAGCAAGTTATTGATAACATCACCACTAGAATAAACATAGTAAACGATCACTTAATGAAAAAATCACGTTTTGAATACTTGCGTGATTCTTCAATTGATTTAATTGAAGCAAAGGCGACACCTTTTTTAGATAGCTACACAAAATCAAAATCAGTTTGGCAATCAAGGTTAGCCAAAAACACCCTTGAAATTTTAGCAAGATGGGAGATATGTTTTCCTTTACACAAAGGGAAACATATTTTACGAAAACATTTCGAAAATCAGCGATTAAAAAATAGAAAAATTTTTTTTGATAACATCGAATCACATCCACTTACAAAAAATCAACGGCTGTCTGTTATTAGAAACAATGATCTCAACTTGGTTCTCGCAGCTGCAGGCACGGGAAAAACATCTGTTATGGTGGCTAAAGCATTGGACTTAGTCGCTTCAGGAATGGCTAAAAGCGAAGATATTTTAATTCTGGCTTATAACAATGCGGCTGCTAAACAGCTAAAGGAAAGAGTCGAAACCAGAAGCACTGCTTGTGATTTGCATGCTGATAATATGCCCTTCGTTTCGACCTTCCATGCGCTGGGTAGAAAGATACTTAAAGAAAAAAATATACCCGCTTATCTTTCTGAGTTCTGTGATGATCCCAATAAGCTGCAGGTCTGGGTAACCCAATGGTTAACCGATTACATGACTTCTAGCCCAAAAGCCCTATACAATTTCATTAAGCTTGCATATCAGCCTGTTAACCCTTTTGATTTCAAGACAAAAGACGAATATGACGCTTATTTGAAAGACAACGAATATAGAACACTGCAAGGTGAACGAGTAAAAAGTTATCAAGAGTTAATCGTAGCAAACTGGTTATTTTTGAACGGTGTCGCTTATGAATATGAAGTACCGTTTGTATCGAAAAGAAGATTGCAGGTTGGGTTTGATTATAAGCCCAATTTTCATATTACTGATACCGATATGTACATAGAACATTTTGGTATCGATCGCCAGGGAAAAACCAAACATGATATCGATAATGTTGAATACAATGAGGGCATAAAGCAAAAGCGTGCTCTGCATAAGGAATGCGATACAAAATTGCTTGAGACTTTTCATTACGATTGGTTGGAAGATAATTTAGAAAATCGATTGTTAACGTTGATGAATAAATGTGGAGTGAAAACGACGCAAAAATCGCCAGATGAAATATTAGATGTTTTAAAACAGATGGGGCTTATCGACGATAGCTCAAAACGTTATCTTAAATGTTTACAAGCTATACGAGTCGAGAAACTGGATAAAAAAGCAATATTAAGTCGTTTAGTCGCCAACAACATACCTAATTCTGAGGCATGTTCTGAACTACTTGATAATCTGCAAACATCATATAAAAACGAACTGTTAAGTCAGCACCGTATTGACTTTGACGACATGATTATATGTTCAACCAATGCCATTACATCTAAACAGTTTTCGCCAACATGGAGTCATATCTTAGTGGATGAATTCCAAGATATATCGACGTCTCGAATGGATTTTCTCAATGCGTTAATTAGTTATGGACCTAAACCTATTCTCACTGTTGTTGGTGATGATTGGCAGTCAATATATCGTTTTGCTGGTGGAAAGCTCGAATTAACCACTAAGTTTGATCAGTTAGTGGGTCAAAATACTGTGACTAAACTCGATAAAACGTTTCGATACAATAATAGTATCGCTGATATTGCAGGGATGTTTGTTATGCAAAACCCTGAACAATATAAAAAGCAGGTTACAACTCATACACAGGTCGATAGTTCTCAGGTTTACTTATTGGACAGTATCGTTGATGGTAAAAATAACCTTCCAAAACAAATTCTCCAAGTTGTGACCACCATCTTAAATCACGATATTAACAGCTCCATTGCTATATTAGCGCGATATAGATATCTACTTGAACAAATTAAAAAGGAGCTAAAAGAGTCACTGCCTAGTTCAAAGAGTGTGACAATCAAATACTGGACTTTTCACAGTTCAAAAGGACTGGAAGCTGATTATTGTATTCTAGCGGGTTTTTTCCAAGGAAAAACAGGGTTCCCAAATTTGAACAAAGAGGATGCAGTGGTTGAAGCGTTGCTTCCAAGCTTAGATACATTCCCTCACTCAGAAGAAAGAAGGCTGCTTTATGTAGCGTTAACTCGGGCTAAAAAGAAAAGTTACTTGATTGCTGATTCGGTGGCCCCCTCGGCTTTCATCAATGAATTGTTGTCGCCGAAATACAGTTTGCATATTGCTTCTAAAATATTTAGGGATGAATATCGTTAAACCTTTAAATAATTTGCTTGCACATGGATGCAGTTCACACTTGTGTGAGGAAATTGCTCACTTTTTAGTTACATAAGTGCTGTGGTATGTTCTTTAAAACCTCAAGTTTGTAATACATCTGGTTTGCCGACATCAGATAAGATGACTATGAGTGTTTGCACCTGATGACGCGTGCAGACAAGAAATAGGATTTGTGACATCTTTGGTAAATCGACGAAACGACAAGAAGGTCAGTATGATAAACTTTTAGTGTTTTGGTTATGAAATAAATAGCGACTCGATCAAGCACAACGGTAAAAAGATAGAATGACCCTATTATTCAATACTTCTGGTTTACTAAAAAATTAGTTCCTAGTTAGTCAATGTCT
Organism: uncultured Pseudoalteromonas sp.; assembly: GCA_964564805.1. Classification (GTDB taxonomy): domain Bacteria; phylum Pseudomonadota; class Gammaproteobacteria; order Enterobacterales; family Alteromonadaceae; genus Paraglaciecola. Next base: position 18,756 of record CAZMDX010000229.1, read on the forward strand.
AATATGTTGCCAACATGCTAATGATCAGGGCATGTCGCTCTACTTTATTTAAAATGAACTGACCAATGCCTGATAAAAACGATCAGCTTTTAGTCTGTTTACAACATCTGGGAATGTTCTGAGTGAGAGCAACTATATTAGGGTTTAGGTTGAAAATTTTAATGATGTTGATAAAACCATCCGATTTGTAAAAGTAGACATATAGGTGGTGAATATTGTG
>CAZMDX010000230.1:0-2734 GCA_964564805.1 uncultured Pseudoalteromonas sp.
GGTTACTCTGAAAAATAACTTAATATATAGAAACGGATACTAGGAAAAAAAATGAAACTATTTAACCTGCCTTTATTAATGAGTTTGACACTGTGCGGTTGTAGTACTTTTGATGATAATGATTTCAATAACTCTTCGAGCAAAAATATGCAGGGGCAGGCATTCAATGATAGCCGAGACTATTTATTAGATCCCAAACTTGTTAATACTGTATCACCATTAGAAGCTAGCAGACGTTTTGAGAAGCACTACAAACGTCGCTTAGACAGACCCAAAGTAAACACTGATGTAACAGATGAGGCAGAAATTGCATATTATTCCGACAGCCACAATGGCATAAATATCAACCATTACGTGCGAGGGATAATGCAGGATATGGCAGGTAATCTTCAGTATGTTAATGCGACCACCCCTGTGGCAGTTGCCAGTTTTGTTTTTTTGGACGAACCTTATGACAAAACCAGTTTATTAGGTAATCAATTAGCAGAAAGCTTTATTCACGAAATACGCAAGTTCAATATTCCGGTCCTGGATTATAAAACTATGGATTATATTTTGGTTACCCCTAAAGGCGATTTTGCACAAAGCAGAAACTTTGAAGAATTAAGCAACGTATCACAAATCAACTACATCATTACTGGCACATTAGTCAAACACCGAGATGGCTACCTAGTTAATGCACGCATGGTCAACATGCAATCAAAAGTCGTAGTGGCATCTGCACAGCGATTAATTCCCAATAATATTGTTAATGCTTTGATGAGCAGTAAAAAGGTTGAAAAAAATAAAAGCATTATAAATGAGCAAGCAATAGAACCAAAAGTGACCTTAACACAGGGCTAGCTGCTGCACAGATCCAGTCATAGCGTGCACAAGCTAATTAGAAAAATACAGGGGATAAGGTTTTAATTGAAAAAAATACTCCTACAACATTATTTTTTTATTGGTGCAACTGGCTAATATTGATAGTTTTCAGATAATAAAAACTTTGGTGTGAGCCTATTGGCGCTGGCTATCACTTTTTTATTATACAGACCAATAATCCTAGCATTCACTTCAATGCCTTTCTTAGTTTTAAACCAAGTAGCTGTCAATACATAGTCAACAGGTAAATTATGGTATTTGTCATACTCACTTGACAAGTAAAACAAACTTTCAGTGGTGGAACCGACATAATCACTGACTATATGGTCAGCTAGCGTGACATTAAATTGATCTAACTCGCCGTATAGTAATTCAGAAAGTAGATTACTAAACACCTTATAGCTGCTTACAAAAACCATTCTTAAATAGCTCTGAGCGAAAGGTACTAGATCAGTTAAGAGAAGGTTATACTAGAGCTGCAGTAAATTATGTAGCTGGAAAAGCGACCCTGATAGAAGATACTTTCCCGAGCTCTAGCAGTTAATTATTTTTGAGAACATTAATGGAAATAGACCAAACTTTATTAGCACCTATCTACTCTTTTCTTAAGTGTGACACGCCTGATGGATGGACAGAAGAGGCTAAGAAAAAAGAGAATTTATCAGTTTTATTAACTGATCACTTACTTTGTGAATTAAAAGCAGCTCAAAGTGCAATGTTTCTCATACGCCGGTATGCAGTTGATAGTGATAGTGCCAAAGCACTATTAGAATGGCTAAAACCTTACGAAGATTTTGCGTATCGAAAAACGGGTAACTGGAAAGATTTAGAGAAGGTTAAGCTCAATAAATCAATTATCGCAAAGACCAATGCCCCTTACAGTCAAAGTCTGATTAATAAAATGGTCTTGTTGATTAAAGAAGAGTTACATCACTTCTATCAGGTGCTTGAAATAATGGATGTATATCAGATTACTTACGAAAATATCAGCTCGAGCCGATACGCTAAAGGCTTATTAAAACATGTGAAAACACACGAACCAGATTCATTAATTGATAAATTAATTTGTGGTGCTTACATTGAGGCACGATCTTGCGAAAGGTTTGCGAAGATAGCCCCACACCTTGATGCAAAACTAGGTGCGCTTTATGTTTCACTTCTGCGCTCGGAAGCTCGTCATTATCAAGATTACCTTAATTTAGCTTCGGAGATCGCAGGAAAAGATATTTCTGAAAGAATTAATTTTTTTGGTGAAAAAGAAGCTGAATTGGTTGTTACTCCCGATCCTGATTTCAAATTTCATAGTGGCCTGCCCATTAAAACTATCAACAGCAGCTTAATACTGACTAGGCAAACTAAGCAGACTAAGCAAACCGAGCAGGTTTTCTAATCATTAATAACCTGTGGCGGATTAGAATGATAGTCAATGTATTATTTTAAAAATTTAATATAATTGATGTGGTCGGATCCCACATAACATAATTGTTGGTCTCAGAATGTTCTGTCTTGAGTTTGTATACCCTTAATATGACAGAGTTAGACGCAAACTGTGCCCTACTAAGATACATATATTATGTCAATTTACATTCACTTTTGGACACTCAATAAGAACCGACTATCTCATATATACGTGACATGGATTGTTTAATGCTGGTGTCTGCTAAACCCAGCTTTGGCGCTAATTACAAGTATCGCGTCTATTTATAATACCGTCATGAATAACTACTGTGAATTCAAAAGTCATCATGCAGCAAATTCTAAAAAAATTAATTGATATGCGCCATGATGACGAAGACGTAAAAGATAAAGACACCGGGCACTGGTTTTTAAGTTTTACGAAATGATGACATTGACTATTATTTTAATACTG
>CAZMDX010000231.1:0-23862 GCA_964564805.1 uncultured Pseudoalteromonas sp.
GCTGGAAGCTATGGTATACAGGGCTTAGGCGGACAATTTGTGAAATATATTAACGGTAGCTATAGTGCAGTTGTAGGATTACCTTTGTACCAAACAAGAATGTTATTAACTGAATTTGGGATTATTAATGAGTGCTGAGTTATTAATCAATGTTACCCCTTCTGAGTCACGTGTAGCCTTGATTGAGAATGGTATTTTGCAAGAGATCCATATAGAGAGACACACAAAACGTGGATTGGTTGGTAATATTTATAGAGGAAAAGTCAGTCGTGTGTTGCCTGGTATGCAGGCGGCATTTGTAGATATCGGTTTAGATAAGGCAGCATTTTTACATGCTTCTGACATCGCTATACATAGTGAAGTCGAAAATGAAGTGTCGGTCAACCCTATTGAAAAGCGCGATATTCGCGAGCTCGTTAGAGATGGGCAAAATATTGTTGTTCAGGTGGTGAAAGATCAAATCGGCACCAAAGGCGCAAGGCTTACCACTGATATCACTATTCCGTCTCGTTATCTGGTATTTATGCCAAGTGTTGAGCATGTTGGTGTATCCCAGCGGATTGAAGATGCGGCAGAAAGAGAACGCTTGAAAGCACTAGTTCAAGGCTTTTGCAGTGAAGATGGGGGGTTTATTTTACGTACTGCGGCCGAAGGCGTAAAAGAGCAAGAGCTGACACAAGATGCTGATTTTTTAAAACGTTTGTGGCAAAAAATCCGTTCTAGAATGAAAAATAAATCGCATATTTTATACGAAGACTTACCTCTGGCGCGTCGTGTACTCAGAGACTTTGTAGGAACCCAATTAGATCGCATCAAAATAGATTCAAAGCTGTCTTTACAAGAATTACAGCAATTTACCGAGGAATATGTACCAGAATTGCATACGCTTTTAGAATATTATCCCGGCGAAAGGCCTATTTTTGATTTATATGATGTAGAGAATGAATGCCAGCGCTCGTTAGAAAGACGAGTGGATTTAAAATCTGGCGGATATTTAATTATTGACCAAACTGAAGCCATGACCACAATTGATATCAATACTGGCGCGTTTGTAGGCCATCGTAATTTAGAAGAAACTATTTTCAATACTAATATTGAAGCCACTCTTGCCATTGCCCGTCAACTGAGGTTACGCAATTTGGGAGGCATGATCCTTATTGATTTTATTGATATGACGGTAGAAGATCATAAAAGAAGGGTAATGCATAGTCTTGAGGTTGCCACTAATAAAGATAGAGCCAAAATCAATATCCATGGCTTTACGATGCTTGGTTTAATTGAAATGACCCGCAAAAGAACGCGTGAAAGCTTGGAGCATGTTTTATGTGGTGAGTGCCCGGTATGTAAGGGCCGCGGCTCAGTTAAAACTGTTGAAACTGTTTGTTTTGAAATCATGCGCGAAATTGTACGAGTTAATCGTGCCTACGATGCAGATAAGTTTGTGGTCTATGCTTCACCAGCAGTTGCCGAGGCATTACTGGGAGAAGAGTCACATATGTTGGCTGAACTAGAAGTATTCGTCACCAAACAGATTAAGGTCCATACTGAACTTTTATATAACCAAGACAAGTTCGATGTCGTTATGATGTAAATCAGACTAAAACATGAATATCGAAACCAAAAATGCATCATTTTATGCTGCTTACCTGATCAAGAAACTCTGGGCGTTAATTGCCTTAAGTCTGGTTGTGATCGCGGTGTCGATCAGCGTGGTACGTTATTCACTGCCTTATATGAATGATCAAAAGCATCATCTAGAGCGATGGCTATCAGGCCAAGTAGGCGCTGAAATAGTGATTGGCGAAATCAGTGCCAAATGGCAAGGAATAGGCCCTGCAATAATACTTCGTGACATTCAGTTAATCCAAAACGTACCGCTAGTGCAAGATACACAACCACCCATTAGCCTAACCATTGCCGAAACAGCTATCGAAGTTGATTTTTGGCAATCTGTTCGAGCACGACAGATACAATCAAATAAGTTTGATTTACGTAAAGTGGAATTGAGCATTGATATTGCTTCCTTGAGTCAGGAAGAAACCCAATACCCTATAGTAGAAGCATTAGAAAAGTTATTTTTACAACAGCTCCAGTTGTTTTCTATTAGCCAAAGCAAAATTATTATTAATACCAGAAACAACCAACAGCGAGTTGTACTGATTGACCAAGTGTCTTGGGTTAATAAAGGCGAACATCACCAAGGTGTTGGTAAGCTGCAAATAGAACAAATAGCAAAGAATTCAGCATCTTTTATTATTGATTTGTATGGCAATAAAGAAAGTCTTTTTGGCACGTTTTTCGCAAAAGGTGAGGAAGTCGATTTATCACCTTGGGTTGAACAATGGATACCTAGCAAACACACGTTAGTTGAAAGCAGCGGCAGTTTTGTGATGTGGGCGACGATAAAAGACAAATCATTACAATCTGTGCAACTCGATTTATCTAATAGTCGCTTTGATTGGCAAAATCCAGAAAACGGTAACCCAGAAAATAATCTTACGTTAGCAGTTCTAGGGGGCCAGATTAACGCTGCTCCTGCGAATGATGAGTGGCTATTCAACCTAAATAATTTAACCATGCAAATAAATGATAACGTGCTGGTATCAAACTGGCTAGGCAAGATTGACCCATCTGGCGCATTATCTTTACAGCATTCCCAACCCATAAAACTGGCACCTGTGTTACCAATGTTAGCGTTGGTGATGCAAACCAACCAAGCTAAATTACTTAAATTACTGCAACCACAAGCAACATTAAATACATTAGATATTCACCGTACATTAAGTGGTCAACTGGCATTAAAAGCCTCAATAAGCGATCTTCAGTGGCAACAGACAACAACAGTTCCAGGTATGGCAGGTTTGTCAACTGAACTTAATTGGTTCAATGGTAATGGGCGATTAAATTTAAAAAGTAAGTCAGGACAACTAGCAATCAATAAGCTATTACCTGACAATATTGAATACCAGCGCTTTTTTGCTGATTTATATATTCAAACTTCCGAACAAAATATCAGTATTACAGCTGAAAATATATTGTTTAAAAGCGAACTCATTAGCCTACGTCCGAACATTTTTTATCGCAGCATTGACAATCACCTAGCTTTTTCATCGGTAATTGAAGCGATTGATATAACAAAATTACCTCAGCTTTACCCCACCAAGCTTATGGGGGTTAATACTAGAAATTATCTCATTGATTCTTTACAACAAGGTCAAATAGAAAGCGCCCAAATGATATGGCATGGTGCTGTTGACGCCTTTCCTTTTAAACAAAAACAAGGCGTGTTCCAAGCGCAGATACAAGTGACTGATGGCACATTAAAATTTGATTCACAATGGCCTGCCCTGACCGACTTTAATGTGAATGTATTTTTTGAAAACAAAAGTTTAACTATGACCAGTCAAAAAGGGCAGTTACTGGATGTCGCGCTAACAGACCTATCTGCAAAAATTCCAGAATTAGCCACCGATGCTGTTTTAATTATAGATGCAGGTGCCCAGGCCAATGGCCAACAAGTTACTGATTTAATGCAACAAAGCAATCTTGCTGATACCTTAGGAAAAACCCTTCAACAAGTCAAAGTAAGTGGGCCTTTAAAAACTCAATTAAATTTGTATATACCTCTGACTGGTAAAGACGTGATTGCAAAAGGTAACGTACTGTTAGTCGAAAACCAAATCGAGCTGCCTAACCTAGCTATTTTATTAGAACAAACCAATCGTACGATTAGCTTTATTAACAACAAAATAACGGCAAAGGATTTTAACGCTCAACTATTACAGCAACCTATACAACTGGCCTTTACAGGTGCGAAGCAAAATAATGGTTATCATACAGATATTAACGTTCAAGGTGATTGGCAAGTTGCCCCTGTGTTGGAAATGTTTTCTGATGGATTAACAAAATATTTAACTGGAAATAGCAACTGGACAGCGGACATTGCTTTAACACTTCCCACACAAGGCTACGAATACTCAGCACGAATACTCAGTGAACTGACTCAATTAAGTTCAGGTTTACCCGCACCATTTGCTAAGACAACAGGGCAATCATTACCCTTATTAGTCATTGGTCAAGGCAATGAACAAGCCTCATCTATCAAAGTAAAATTAGGCGAGGACGTCGAATTTAACGGGAACTTACCTCATCAAGATATGCAGTTTTCCCGCGCACATTTAGCCATTGGTCAATCAGATTTAATGGGCATGGGTCTAGGTTTTAGCGTTTCTGCTAATTTGTCAGAGTTAGATGTAGGTTCTTGGTACAAAGCCGTTAATACTCTTATTAATGACCTTCCTAGTGATTTAGACAAACCACTGCTTGAGTCACCAAAACGTATTTTTATCAAAGCAGACAGCACATTGATAGCGTCACAAAGGCTGACTGGATTAGAAACTGTGGTAAAAAACACCAGTGATAGCTGGCTTTTTGATATCAATGCCAAAGAAACGCGAATGAAAGTTGTTCTATACAAAGATTGGTTGAATAAAGGTGTTGATATCAATGCTGATTTTATTGAACTAACAAGTTGGCAAAACACTGCATTAGATAATGAACAGACACTACCTACCGACCCAATTAAATTTGATGCCAACGTTGATACTTTTCCGCCGATTAGCTTTTCTTGTACTCGCTGTCGATTTATGAACAACGACTTAGGTAAAGTAGATGTTAACTTGTCTCGCTCTGCCACAGGTATGAAGATAGACCAAGTGCGTTTGAATAATACCCACGGTTTATTTTATGGTTCAGGAGATTGGTTTCTAATAAATGGTCAAAGTAGCACACGTTTGAAGGGGGAGTTTAGTAGCTCAGATTTTGGAGCATTTCTAAAAGGCCTTAAATTAGACTCAGGGATCAAGGACTCAAAAGTCAGTTCGCAATTTGATCTAAGTTGGAAGCGCGCACCTTACGAATTCAACTTTGACACACTTAATGGCCAAATAGACTGGCGCTTAACAGATGGTTATTTAACTGAAGTAAGTGATCAGGGCTCACGAATATTTAGCCTGCTTAGCCTTGACTCGCTGGTCCGTAAACTGCAGCTTGATTTTAGAGATATATTTGCCAAGGGATTTTTCTATGAAAAAATCATTGGCAGTTTTCAGCTAGAAAATGGTATTGCCTTTACTCAGGACACATTAGTAGATGGGGGCGCTGGCGAGATCACTATGCAAGGTTATACCGATTTAAACGCCCAGCAGCTGAATTACCAAATTGAGTTTGCCCCAAATGTGACATCCAGCTTGCCCGTGATAGTTGCTTGGATGGTCAACCCTGCTACAGCATTAGCAGCGCTAGCACTGGATCAAGTGTTAACCTCTGCCAAAGTAATTTCTAATATTAAGTTTTCACTCACTGGCACACTGGACGACCCACAATTAACAGAGTTAGGTCGTGATAGTAAGGAAGTCACTTTGCCAGTAAGAACAAAACCAGACTCAGAAATACCCCCTCAGTCTTTAGACCGCCAGTTACATACGCCTTTTGATATACAAATGCCTGCAAAGAGACCCGTAAGTGGCGAGTGACGATGTGAATGTCGTCGCCATTCAGATGACGTCTTCACCATTAGTTGAAGATAATCTCTTGTTTGTTGAGCAACAACTCAAATTACTGCCCCCGCTCAGACCCTGCTTGGTAGTACTACCAGAGTGTTTTGCTTGTTTTGGAGGCGGTGACAAGTTGATGTTAGAAATTGCAGAAGATCTACACCACGGTCCTATCCAACTCAAGCTCAAGCAGTTTGCTATTCAGTATGGCATCTGGCTGATCACCGGTAGTCTGCCATTACGGTGCTCCACAGCCAACAAATTCACAGCATCTTCTTTATTGATTAATGAGCACGGAGAGATTGTCGAGGAGTATCAAAAAATTCATCTCTTCGATGTAAGGGTCGCGGATGCCACCGGGACATATCTTGAATCCCGCAATACCCAAGCAGGTCATAAATTAATCGTCATTGATACACCCTTTGGCAATCTTGGTTTAGCTATTTGTTACGATATTCGTTTTGCTGGCATGTTTGTAGCCATGAACCAGATTGCGCAGCTAGACGTATTAGTGTTACCTGCTGCTTTTACACAACAAACAGGACAGGCTCACTGGCATTCATTACTGAGCGCTCGTGCGATAGAAAGTCAATGTTATATTGTTGCGGCGAATCAAACAGGTAAACATAGGAATAAGCGACAAACTTATGGTCACTCCTGTATCATCTCGCCTTGGGGCGAAAAAATAGCAGAGTTGCCCCATGATATCGGCATGATACATGCCCAGATTGACCATCAATTACTTGCTGATATCCGCATTAACATGCCCGTGTATCAGCACAACAAATTCAGGAGTCACCTTGTCTAATTTGGTAGAAGAAAACTTACTAGATGCATCAAATTTAACCCGCTCAACTTTAGAAGCAGCACTAGATACCATATATCAACATGACAACGATTTTGCTGATTTATACTTTCAGTCAAGCCAGCATGAAACTTGGGTACTAGAAGACGGTATCATTAAGGAAGGCAGTTACAACATTGAGCGCGGTGTGGGTGTTCGTGCAGTAAGCGGTGAAAAAACCGGGTTTGCTTATTCTGATGAAATATCCCCAGAAGCATTAATGAAAGCGGCAAAAGCAGCACGCAGTATTTCAAACTCTGGCGGTAAACATAAAGTTGCGTCACTAAAACAGAGTCATCCTACCAGCAGATACCATGCTGAAAACCCACTTTTAGGTATGCAAGAGCAAGAAAAAATAGCGCTATTGCGCGCTGCAAATGAATATATTCGCAAGCAAGAGAGCTCACTTAGCCAAGTGGTAATCAGTATTAGCGGCGTATATGAAGAAGTCTTAATAGCAGCCACAGATGGTACTTTTTGTACTGATATTCGTCCACTTATTCGCTTCAACTGTTCAGTATTAATGGAAAAAGATGGGCGTCGTGAAAGAGGTAGCTCCGGTGCCGGTGGACGTTTTGCATATGACTATTTTGTTACAAATGATGATGGTCGCCCTCGTTACCAACAAATAGCCGATGAAGCCATTCATATGGCCAGAGTGAATATGCAAGCTGTACCTGCACCCGCGGGGAAAATGCCTGTAGTACTCGGTAGTGGTTGGCCAGGCGTATTGTTGCATGAAGCGGTAGGCCATGGTTTAGAAGGTGACTTCAACCGCAAAGGCGCATCTACGTTTAGTGGTCGTATCGGCGAACAAGTTGCATCAAAAGGCTGCACAATTGTAGATGATGGCACCTTACCTGACAGACGCGGCTCACTCAGTGTTGATGATGAAGGCACACCGACTCAGTACAATGTGTTAATCGAAGATGGCATTCTTAAAGGCTATATGCAAGACAAGCTCAACGCGCGTTTGATGGGTGTAGCTCCCACAGGCAATGGTCGCCGTGAATCTTATGCGCACCTACCTATGCCTCGTATGACTAACACCTATATGTTAGGCGGACAACATTCTCCAGAAGAAATTATTGCCTCTATAGATAAAGGCATATATGCCCCTAATTTTGGCGGTGGACAGGTTGATATCACATCAGGAAAATTTGTATTTTCTACATCTGAAGCCTATCTGATTGAAAAAGGTAAAATCACCACGCCTATCAAAGGTGCAACGTTGATTGGTAACGGCCCAGAGGCGATGCAAAAAGTGTCTATGATAGGCAACGATTTAGCCCTAGATAAAGGTGTAGGTGTTTGTGGTAAAGATGGACAAAGCTTACCTGTAGGAGTGGGTCAACCCACCCTTAAGGTGGATGAATTGACAGTGGGCGGCACTGCTTAGCTTTTTATCAATTTAATGCCACTACAAATATAACAACAGAAACAACTCCACTTGGCGAAACCACTTCAGCATTAACTGTTGCGGTGGTCTGAACCCCGCCTGTGTCGCTTCGGTCATTGGTTAGAGTGAACTCCACAAGTGATACGCCACTTTTATTTGTTTCTCTCATTGAGGTGTTTATTTGGCCTGCTAATAAACCAGCACTAGAAGTAATCGTTATGGTCGAGTTACTTGAAATTGATTGTATTGCGGTGTCTGAGAATTGTAATATCAAACTAATAGCTTCTCCTTGGTCAAGTACAAGCGAAGGCTCAGTCACAACTTGATGATTACTAAAAATAGTATCGCCAGCTTGATTTAAAATATCTAACAATGCTACTGAACTTGAAGTCACAATCTCTAAAGAGCGACGTACATGCAAGGTATTGGCAGAACCTTGACCACATGCATTAGCTGAATTGCATTGCGGTCCGTTAAATAGATTATCCGCCATATCAAATTGACCATTGTTGTTATAGTCCAAAAATATTTCAGAGTCATCTCTGACATAGTTAGCATTATCATCGCGCCAAGCCTCGCTGTGGTCAATAAAACCAGTTGTTCCAGATTGACTAGTTCCAAATCCGCTGTCGGTACCATCTATAATCGCAATACCATCAGCATCATCAAAACTGTTGTTTCCGTTTGCGTCGAAAAGCGTTTCGTGACCTATCGCGGTCGCTAAAATCGTAACCCTATGGTCTAAAGTTCTTGGATTTGCGCTTGTCCAAGTAACGCTGCAGGTTCCATTTGTTGTTGCGCAACTGGGTTCAATAACCCCACCCTCGGTGGTAAAACTCACTGATGTGCCGTCAGGCACTGGGTTATTAAACGTGTCTGCTAAACGCGCGACCAAACGAACAGTTTGCCCGCTAATATTGTAGGCTTCAGGGTTAAGCCTATTCGCAGAAAGGGTAAAGCTGTTTTGGTCTGGTAATCCCGTATTTACGGCTAACAAATCCGATTGAGTCAACACAGAAACACCTGAATTTGTCACAACGTCCGCCGTTACTCTGACCGATGTAGGGACATTTCCTGATGTTACTCTAGCACTTACCTGCCCTTGTGAATTAGTGATTCCTGAAGCAGGGGATAAGCTTAATCCACCTGTTTGAGTGTTAAGTGAGAATGTTACATTTTGCTGAGCAAGGGGATTTCCTAACACCCCATTAACTTGAAACACCAGTGTAGAGACGGTTTGACTATTTTGCCCTCCTGTTCCTTGTAACACTAACTGGGTTGGATTGGCCGAAACAAAATTAATGGAACCAACAGATTCAGCAAGAATAGATATTGAACGGGTAATAGATATTGTAGAGTTGTTCACAACAATTGACGCGACTATCACATCCTCATTACCATCACCTCCAGCACAGCTGATGTCCTCATAGGTAGCGCCAGCCTCACCATTTATAGTGTTCACTTGCTGATCAATACTTGCAAAACCATCTTTTACACAGCTTGAAGTAAAAGTGACTGGGGTTTGTGTCAATATACGTTGGTCATTTTCATCAACTAGCGCCAAAGAAATACCTATCGTGGCACCCGCACTAATTTCAACATTACCTAATAAATCAGCAGCACTTATTCCAATCTCATTTTCAACAAACACGTTATTCGTATCAAAATGACCAACTCTAATAATTTCCGCACTAACAACATCTGCTGCTTGTACTGCAAAGTTAATAGACGCTAATAATTCTGTATCGTTGACCAGTATTAGAGCAGTTGCGACCGCAGCACCAATATCTGTATCCTCTGGCATTAATGTAACTTGTGCTATTCCGGCGTTATCTGTTAGTGCATCACTAGTGTTCAGGCTTCCTTTTCCTGTTGTAAACTTAACAATAATGTTTTCTACGGGATCAGAGTTTTCATCACTAATAACAGCTTGAATTTGAACTTGATCACTAGCTTTAAATCGATTGACTGCAACGCCACTTTTAAGGATCGTTAAGTCGATAGTTAGTGTAGGAAAAACAATAATATCTATAGCCAAAAATTCATAATTACTTTCCGATGTTTCACCACCAAAACTTACCACTAAAGTCGAGGTTCCAACGTCTCCTGGATCACTGTCTATAAATATTTGTGCAATACCATTACTATCTGTGATTTTGCTTCCAGCAGACAGGCTACCCAAGTTTGTTGAAAAACTAACTATCTCACCCGTAATAAGGTTGTCATTTTGACTAATTGTAGCCTGAACACACAAGGTTTCACCGGCAGTAAAGCTAGGTTGAGATACGCCCTCACATTTTTGGTCAAGAATGACTAATGAAATGCTTAACGATTCTGATGTGGAGCCAGTACCAAATGGATCGATACCGTTCTCACCTGACACACCACCGCCACAACTGCTTAATAAAAACACAGCAACCAACGCAAAAAGAGAGTACTTAGGCATAGATATCATCCGTTTATAATTTGTTTTAAATATTGGAAAAGTTCACGAGATGCCTTTGGGGGTTTATTTTCTGCCAGCTGCTTATTAGCTTGACGTACATATTGCCGCATTTTTTGGCGATCAAGCAGGGGATAATCAGCAATAGTTAACTCAATTTTGCTATCTCCTTCTTTCAAAATGGCATCTCTAAGCATTTCAGTTCCGTGAAAAGCGTCATTTATTTTTTTATGTGCCGATTTGATATTACTTAGAGCCTGCTCAATTGGAGCAATATCGATACTTCGCATTATCTTACCAATCAGCTGTAATTGTCGGCGATAGCCCTCTTTTTTTCGCAGAATCTTACGTGCAAGCATCACCGCATCAAGCAATTCGGGCTCCATAGGGATTTTAGCCAAAGAAGATTGCCCGAGGTGAACCAATGATTCTCCTAGTTTTTGCATTGCAACCATTTGGGCTTTTATCTGGGTTTTACTAAGTTGTTCGTTTTCTTCACTAACGACGTATTCATCTTCAACGTCTTTGTTTTTTTTCGGGGCGACCATGGGTTTATCTTTAGTGATACACTATAAAAAGATTGTAACCTCCCAAGCGAGAATAAACTACATGCAAAATGATTAGAAGCTCAGTCTATGATGTTAGACACCCTGAGTTGATAATGAAAGTGTAGTCAAATAATGAAGGCCTTATGCAACAACAATTAGCCGAAATACAAAACATAGTAGAAGACGTTTTAAAATTAGCCAAAGACAAAGGCGCAACACAGGCCGAGGCCAGTATGTCTAAAGTCGAAGGTATTGCTGTGTCTTCCCGTTTAAAAGAAGTGGAAACCGTTGAGTTTACTAACGACGGCGGCTTAGGTATCACCGTATATCACGGTAAGAAAAAAGGTAGCGCCTCAACTGCTGATTTATCACCTCAAGCATTAAGACTTACTGTAGAAAAAGCCATTGAAATAGCTAAACATACCGGCGACGATGACTGCTCTGGTTTAGCTGATAAAGAACTAATGGCATTCGATTTTCCTGATTTAGATTTGTATCACCCTGTAGAACTAGATACCGACCACGCAATTCAGCAAGTAATTGCCGCTGAAACTAGTGCATTGAATATAGACCCACGTATTACAAATTCAGATGGTGCATCTTACAACGCCAACCTAGGCACCAAAGTATATGGCAATAGCCATGGCTTTATCGCTGGTTACGACAGCAGTCGTTATAGTATGAGTTGTGTAGTGATTGGTGAACAAGACGGCGATATGCAACGAGATTATAGCTACACTGTAGGTCGTGAAATTGGTAATTTGACTGACCCAGAACAATTGGGTCGTGAAGCTGCACAATTAACCTTAAGTAGACTAGGAGCTAGAAAAGTTAAAACCTGTAAGGTTCCTGTGTTGTTTGATCGCGAAATTGCTTCAGGGTTGTTTGGGCACTTTATCAACGCCATCAGTGGCGGTAGTGTGTATCGAAAGTCGTCATTCTTACTAGACAAATTAGACCAACAAGTATTACCAAGTTGGCTCAGTATAACGGAACGCCCACATATTTTAAGGGGATTAGCCAGTTCTCCCTTTGATCATGAGGGTGTTAAAACTCAAAACATGAATGTAGTGACTAAAGGGTTACTTAATCACTACCTGTTAACCAGCTATTCAGCCCGCAAACTTAAGATGCAAACCACAGGTCACGCTGGTGGCATACACAATTGGTTTATTCAACATAGCGGCGAATCTGATAAAGAAATGTTAGCAAAATTGGGCACAGGTTTGTTAGTCACCGAACTGATGGGCCAAGGTGTAAATATTGTTACCGGTGACTATTCTAGAGGTGCAGCGGGCTTTTGGGTGGAAAATGGCATTATCCAATATCCTGTACATGAGATTACTATTGCAGGTAACTTAGCTGACATGCTGATGAATATTGTTGCTATTGGCGCAGTACAAGAAACCCGTGGTAGTGTGCAAACAGGTTCAGTATTAATTGAAAATATGCAGGTAGCCGGTGAATAAAGCGTCTAAATGATTAATATTGCTCTGAGCTAGATCTGTTATCAAAAAACGACACGCAATTATGTCGTTTTTTGGTCCCTCCAATGACTATATATAAGTCCTTAAGGCTAAAAAAATGCCAGTATTAGTAGTTGGCATTATTATGAAATATCTTCTGGCGCGGATATATAGCCTTGATAACCATCTGCCCTTAGGGACGTAAATTGTTGTAATTGTTGATCATTTTCAATACCAGTAATGATCACCTCGATATTTAAACCTTTAGCAACATTGATCAATGCTCTGCACATTTCATTACCTTGATTTAACTTCCCATAAAATACGAAAGACTGATCGAGCTTAATATAATGAGGTTGTAATCCGTGCAAATAATCAAGAGAGCCCATATGACGACCGCACTGATCAATACCAATTTTAGATCCAGCCGAGCGGATTATATCTGCCAGTTTTTGGCATTGCTCGAAAGAACTAATTAATGCCGACTCAGGTATTTCAAATATCATCTGATGTGGTTGTTCTGACTTTTTCAGAAACGAAGATAACCATTGTGCAAACTCTGGCTCTTGCAAGCTTTCATGAGTTAAATTAATAGCTACGGGTTGTTTAGTGAGGGCCAAGATATTTTGTTGCTCTATGGTATTCAGCAAACATCTATCAAGTTGCCCGCCTAGAGACAACAACTCGATAAAGGGCATAAATTCCGAGGCACTCACAACCTTGTCATCAATACTCAAGCGACAATACAGCTCACGTTGAATGATATTGTCAGAGTGCATATCGCTTACTGCTTGCCATTGAAACATAAAGTGACTTTTGTTGATTGCGTCTACCAGCTTAACTCGCCATTGTTCTCTGCTATATTTTTGTGGTTGTTGCGCATCTATCCAATGGCTTATTTTGCCTTCTTTAAGTGCTTGTTGTAATGCATTGTCTGATTGAGATAGCAAATCAGAAGGTTGCATATTGTCAATTCGTTGGCTCACGCCGAGGGCAAACTTATTATTGGCTGTACAACCTGCCTTAGTGATCTCTTGATTAATGATCCGGATCAATGTTTGTAAATAAGTTTCGATTTGGTGATATTCAGCTCGGGTAAGCAAAAATGCAAATTCGGTCTTAGCAATTCTAGCTATGATACCCTCAGCAATGTTGGGCAATTCAGCCTGCATCCTTTCGGATAGTACCTTGATAATTTGATCCCGGCCTTGATAACCATATTTACTATGAATGTCCTCTAACCAATCAAATTTAGCTAAAATAAGCCCTCCGAATCCAGGCTCATTTAACCAGTTATTAATTTGTGCAAACAAATATTGACGATTAGGTAAGTGAGAAACCTGGTCTATTAATTTATCATCATTTAACTTAGTGACTTCTTGATCCAAAGAGGAAAAAACTTGTTTTAATTGCCCAGACATTGAATTAATTGCACCCACAACATCTTTTAATTCAGACGTTTTAGGTATATCTATACTCTGACCAAATTTTAACTGGCCAATTTTTTTGGCCTGCAAAGCTATCTCATGCAGAGGTTTTAAAATTTTATTGAGCCTGAACCTGACAACGAAGATACTAATTATAAACAACATTGATAAAATCATAATTGTATCATTCATGACTCGCCACAATTGTTGGTAACCCAGACCGGGGTGTGCTTCAACCTCAAGCGTAGCTAGCTGCATCCAACCTGAAGTAATAATACTTTCCTTTTTTTGTGCACCAAATACATCTAAATCAATTAGCCATTGAGGAACACCTTCAATAACAACTGAATTTTCCCATGTTTGTTCCTTACCATCCGCTAACCATCTCAAGGTAACTTTCCGATAAAACCCACCTTCAAAAATAACATTAACCAACGTTTCAGCGGATGCCATATCGCCAGTTTCTATATGCGGTTGCAACATTAACCCTAAGGACGTCATGGTATTATTAAGATCGGATTCCATTTGCTGATTCATAAAATCACGAGCTTGGGTAAACTGAAAATAAACTAAACTTGTCATGACTAATAAAAAGAGTCCAAATAGTAGCGAGTTTATCTGTCGAAATAGGGTCATTGCTTTAAAACTCCAGTTTAAGCGTGGGTTGTTTTAGTTTTGCTGTGCTTATGCGTTCACGCAAATCACGCCAGTGCTTAAGACGTGAAGAATTTCCGGTCACAACACTGCGTCCTCTCTCTTTGTTTAACCATAACTGACTGCCGTTGAAACTATATATTGGTATGAGATCGTTACGTTTGCTTGCTGGCTTTATCACGCCGTCGATATTGTCTAAAATTAAGGGAATAGAAGCAGGCGTTTCATAGTATGCAAGGACCATATGATATTGATCTAGGTTGATTGCTTTAACTATGGTGATCCTCATTTTTTCATCAGCGATACCTAATTCCAACAAAGTGAAGTATTTAGCTATAGAGTAATCTTCACAATCCCCTCCGTTTGCGCCGATAAACTCGACAGGGGTCGCCCAGTAATTGTTTACGCCCCACAACTTAATATCATCAATAAAATGGAACAAATTGAAAAATCGATTCACTTTTTTTAGGTTATCAATTTCTGATAAACTGGTATCGGTTTGCATTAGGTTAAGCCAAGCTCTGCCTCTTTTAGCCGCTCGTTCGCCGTAGACTTTTTTTAATGCAGATACTATTTTTGGGCCATCTAATTGGACTAAAGGTTCAGCATAAATAACAGACAAAAAAAACATACTTAGGAGTAATACACGTAGGGGCTTTATAGATAACATTGCTGTTAGTAAACGACTAGCCCTCATATTACTCCCAGATCATCATTGAACTTCATCAACAGTATAAATTGTCCATATCATATCATTCACACTTATTGTTTGGTTTAACTCAGCCACAATACGGCGATTGGTAGCATGAGCTGCTTCAGTATCTGCAAAATCCGTCCGGCGCTCAAAACCATAACCTATAGATGAAATACGCTCAGCTGCAATATTAAAGTCGTTCACCAAGGTCAATACGAGTGCTTTTGCTCGCTTCTCTGACAATATTTGATTCATTTGTGTTTCGCCGATCTCACTGGTATGTCCTTCAATGAGTATTTTTAACTCTGGCATTTTCTCAAGAACCTTCGCTAGCTCCTGAACTTTAAAAAACTGTGAAACCGGTATGCTGTATGAGTTATTAGCAAACTTAATATCTACTTTAAACGGCTCGATATAATTAGTTTGTGTACCGCAACCAACATTATCAATAGACGCACCTAAAACGGTGTCTGCACATTCTTCTCGTGCTTCAATAACGCCATCACGGTCATAGTCATTCAGATCGTTTAACTGTTCTACACTTGATTCCATTTTGACTGTGTTATTCGCAACACAAGCATTCAATAGAATAGCCCCGCAAAGAAACAAAGATAATTTTTTTACTGGTAAAATCTTAATCAGCTGTAGCTTATTCATAATTAGCCCCTTGATCATATTGATGCTCTCCTTGCCATTCACTTGAACGAGTCAGACGCAAAGAGTCAAGTAATTGACCTGTCACATTTAATAACCTGTACCTAGCACTCAATTCGTCAAAATTAGCATCTAAGTAATCTTTTCGCGCTTGAAAGAGTTCGTTCTCTGTATCTAATAAATCCAGTAAATTCCTTTGCCCCAGACTAAACTGTTGCTGATACGCTTTTTGGGTCTCTTTTGAGGTCACAACATGTTGTTGAATATACTGCTTTTGTAGTCCCAACATTTCATAAGCATTCCATGCTAAGCCAAAGCTTTCTGTGACTTGACGATGGGCCCGGTAGTTTATTTCTTTGGCTTCGATGGTTTTATAAGCCGCACTGCGCTCTAGGGCGACATCTTTACCACCTGAATATAGGTTATATCGCATGCGCAACATAACGCTTAAATCATTACGGTGGCCGCCAACATTGGGTCCAAACCTATTAAAACCGCTTTCACCCGCCACATCATTATCGGCATTGGCCGCCAGCTCTAAGGATAATGTTGGATAATAATTTGCTTTCACTGAACCACCAAATGCGCGAGCCGCATTGATATCTTGCTGAGCGGATTTAATAATAGGATGACGTTCTATGGCTAAAATCAATCCACTAGCATTATTTTTAGGTAGCATATCTGCATCAGGTACCGGCATGACTAAATCATCTGGAGTGATGTTAGTTAAGCTAATAAATTCTGTTCCGGCATCCCGATAATTGTTGCGCGCAGAAATCAAATTAGACTGTGCTCGGGCTAAGCGACCAGTTACCTGAGACAAGTCCGCTATACTGCCTAATCCAGAATCTGTACGTTCTTTTATCTGGCCGTAAATTTCCTGATGAGACTCGACATTTTTTTCGGATAAGGTCACTAGCTGTTGATTTTTTAGATAATTTAAATAAGCCTGACTAACCGATAGAGCCAGATCTTCAGCCGTACTAATTAATACCCATTGCTCAGCACTGGCCTCAAACTTAGTTCGCTTAACTTCACTACTGGTGAACATTCCGTCAAACAGCATTTGTCTTAGACTGACACCAAATTCGCCACGTCCTAACTCTGTTTCACCGTCGTCAAAGTCTAAATCAACTCGGCGGTTACCTGGACTGTCTGTATATTCGTAACCATAGCCAGCTGTAATGTCGATGGTTGGTAAATAGCCAGCTGAAGCACGGTTTACATCTTCTTCTTTTGATTTGAAGCGCGCGAATGCCTGTCTAATATCAGGATGAGTGTCGAGTGCCAGTGCTACTGCCTGCTCTAAACTTTCTGCGTATAGTTCTTTAACAGGCAATGCAAATAAACATAATGAACATGTGATTACTTTCATACGATTTGTAAATATACTTCTATTCATAAAAGTTCCATATTTTGTTAATTAGTGAAGTAGCTTAATTTTCAACGTTCTCGAAGTGCTGCTTCATTAGCTCTTAAAAGTGGATTCAAGATGTATTCTAATATTGTTCGTTTACCTGTTATTACATCTACATTTGCCATCATACCCGGTATAATTGCCATTTCTTCTTGATGCTTGTTTTTGATACTCGAAGCATCTGTTCGAACCCGGATCAAATAAAAACTATTTCCTTCTTCGTCCTGCGTCGTGTCGGCGCTTATATGTTCTACCTTACCGGTTAATCCCCCGTATCGGGCAAAATCATACGCGGTTATTTTCACAACAGCAGGTAATCCGGGGTAAATAAAGCCAATATCTCTAGGTTTTATTTTAGCTTCTACCATCAGCTTATCTTCAGTTGGGACAATTTCTGCTATCGTTTCACCCGGTTTTACCACACCTCCTAAGGTATTAATATAAATGGTTTTAATGGTACCAACCACAGGTGATAATATTAACGCTTTTGTAACCTTGTCCTGAGCACTAACCTGAGATTCATTAATACGGGATAGCTTATTTTGGAGTTCGTTAAGTTGTGCCCTTACCTCAGTACGATAAGACAATATTTTTTCGCGGCGCTTAAGTATCGCTTCTTGTAATGCAGATTTTAATTGAGGAGATAACAAACGAACTGAGTCCAACTCACCATTTAGATCATTTACGCTGCGTTCTAATTTGAACAATTCTATTTTTGATACTATGAGTTTTTCAGCTAGGGGGCGAGTTAAAGCAAGTTCTTTTTTGGCCAGACGGTGACTGATGTCCAAAGTGTTAATTTTCGATTCGAGTTCTGTTATCTCCTGTTCACGTTGTTGTATTTGTTGACCTTGGATCGCCAACTGATTAATTAAATTATCAAGTCGGCCTGAATATTCTTCTTGTTGGCTCTTGACCATGAATTCAGCTGTTTCATTTAGATCTTCAGGGTAAATTGGTACCTGTTTACTTATTTCAATTTGTAACTTCCAGTCATCATTGTTGCCGACCAAAATACTCGACAGTTCCGCTCTTAAGCGAATAATGTTGGCACGTAAACTATCGACTTCCTGTTTCTGTTCTGCAAAATCCGAACGAAAGCGGGTGTCATCAATTCTGGCTATAGGTTGGTCTTTTGTCACTTGCATTCCTTCTTGTACAAACCATTTTTGCAGTACTCCGCCATCTAAACTTTGAATAATTTGTACCTGAGAAGAGGGGATCACTTTACCCATGCCAGAGGTAACCTGATCCAGTGCAGAAAAGTAAGCCCAAACAATAAAACTAATCAAGAAGCCTGCCATTGACCATATTATTAAACGATGCAAGCTAGGCACTTCCGTTAACATCGCTCCGTAAACATCATCCGCCATTTCTAAGTCTTTTTGGCTGATCTTCATAAATTGTCCACCGGGTTAGCTTTGCCGCCTTTGAGTTTCTGTAAAACGATATCTTTAGGACCGTCTATTACTAATTTACCTTTTTCTAGAACAATGATCCTATCCACTAAAGATAATAAATCCATTTTGTGAGTAATTAACAGCAAGGTACGATCTGTTGCAGTAGCGCTAATGGATTTGATAAATTGTTGTTCTGCTCTTGCGTCTAAGCTAGCCGTAGGTTCATCTAACAACAAAATTTGTGGTGTATTTAAAATAGCCCTTGCCAGTGCAATCGACTGACGCTGTCCACGGGATAAAGTATTACCATTTTCACCTACCTGTTGATCAAGGCCTTGAGTTTCATGATCAGTAAAAGCATTTACTCCAGACTGCTGCACTGCCCTGATAAGCTGATATTCAGTTACTTGCCTAGTACCAAACAAAATATTGTCACGAATGGTGCCGTGAAATAAGGTGATATCCTGAGGTAAGTAACCAATATTTCGACGTAAATCACTCGGGTGTATCTGATTATGATTTAAGCCATCAAATCGAATATTACCAACAGTAGGTTGATACAGACCTAATAATAGTTTTGCTAAAGTGGTTTTACCTGAGCCATTGCGCCCTACTATAGCGACTTTTTCACCTTGCTTTATATCAATCGACATAGTTTGCAATGCTGGATTTTTTGTATTTGGGTAGGTAAAGCTGACACTCTCCGCGCAAATATTACCTGACAGTTTAGGACGACTGGCAAGGTGGGCTTTGTTTTCAAACTCTCCCTCTTGTTCCATCAAACTATCCAGTTGTCTTAAAGCGCTCATGGTTTGATTAGAGCGGGTCATTAAGCCTGCAAGTTTTGCTACAGGTGAAATGGCGCGTCCAGTTAACATCACTGCGGCAATAATCCCACCCATGGAAATAAGATTATCTGATACGCGGTAAACACCTAATACAACGACACCAATGATTGAAATCTGCACCATAAAACTAGCAAAGTTGATCACTGAATTTGTGATCATTTTAGACTTAAGTAACCAGCTAGAAGTATGCCCTATCATTTGTTGCCAGGCATTTTGTACCACACCCTCAGCACCGTTAGCCTTGATTGACTCTAACGCCCCTAAGCACTCAATCAGATGACCGTGTCGTAAACTAGAAAATTTGTTACTCTCTTCAATTGCGGCACGAAGTTTAGGTTGAGTAAAAATCGTGTAGCTGATGATCAGAATAGAAGCCACAATCGGAAACAAAGCTAAATCTCCGGCTACCAGCCATATACAAAACATAAACAAAATTGCAAAAGGTAAGTCAACTAAAGCGGTAATGGTGGCTGAGGAAAAAAACTCTCTCACGTTATCGAATTCAGATATTTGTTTGGCCATGCCTCCTATACTAGATGCTCGTTTTTCGAGGGGAATACCCACTACTTTGGCAAATAATTTTGAAGACACCTCTATATCAACTTTTTTCCCTGCGACGTCAATCAGATAGCCACGTAATTGTTTTAGGATAAAATCGAATATATAAGCCACACCCGCGCCAATAGCTAATACCCATAAAGACTCAAAGGCAAGATTAGGTACAACTTTATCATAAATATTCATCACAAAAAGAGGCGATACCAAGGCGAAAATATTCACCATCACAGACGCGATAATCACATCTCTATATATAGGAGTCGCATCTTTTATATGTTGCCATAACCAATGTTTTTTAGAATCATTGATATGCACATCAAAGTTTCTGTCACCACGGTATTGCTGCTTGACAAGAAATAAATAACCTACAAAATTTGATTCTAATTCCTCAATCGTAAGTTGTTCTTCACCTCCTGTTTCAGGCAATGTGACAATAGCTTTGTTTTCTTCCAGATCGAGCTCTTGTAGCACACAGGCTTGCTTGTCTTTGAGCATCAAAATACAAGGCAGTAGCATTGAGGGTAATTCGTTTAATCCTTTGCGAACCAGTTTTGCGCTGAGCCCGGCACGTGAAGCAGCCTGTGGAAGAAGTTCAGGTGTCAGGTAGCTGGCAGTAACGGGGAGCCCAGCGGTTAAGGCTTCAGCAGAACAAGGATCGCCAAAGTGTTCTGTTAATAACACTAAGCTGTCCAGTAACGGATCAGAGGTTAAACGCTGTGAGGCGCTGATTGTCCACTGGCTAGGGGGTTGAACTGAGGATTGCACTGTGTTTTAAATTCCTTAAATCGAACACAATAAACATAACACAATCATTTTAGAAATGACTGTGTTATGAACTACTTGGCGCGTAATTAAGACCTTTTTATAACAAGTCCGATGAGTCAAATTCAGCAATAGGTGCATTAACAGCTGCGGCTGCATCACTGACTAAGGTACCGCCGCCAGCTAACAATCCATTCGTGACCGTGGTGAATGAGGCAGATTCTGATTCAGTGTCGCCCTTTTCTAACACAACAGATTCTTCTGATTGCACGTTTTTCAAGTCTGGTGCTAGCTCAATATTGATCATAACGCCTTCATCTTTGCCCATGTCTGCTAAATATTGTTCAAGTCCACTAGCGTGTCCGTCAGTCAGTATGTCGTTTAGATCATTAGCGTCTGGCGAGGATAAAAAGGCTGCTTCATTAATATCTAAGATTACTTTTGCACTAATTTCCGTATCGATTGTGCCACTGGTTTCATTGAAATCTAAATCAATGGACAGGGGATTTGGAGAAACGGGCGGTCTAATTTGTATAACTAAATCCGCTGAAGAAGTTTCAGAGTTAAGTGTGTCCCCATCCTGTATGGTGTAAGTAAACTCTAACGAAACACCCTCTGTTCCAATATCATTTGATGTAAGCCCAGGATCTTGTACGAACGTATAACTACCTATGTTATCAATAGATAACACACCAAATAAAGTAACTATACTTATAGGGTTTCCTGAATCATTTCCCGTACCTAATGTATATGTCACTTGATTATATACAACCTCTGTAACTGCAGGGGAACCTTGCCCATCCGAACCAAAGTCATCTACATTATCCGTAGAAGTGAAAAACCATAGGCCAGTAACATTACCTCCAATAGTCCTCGCATTATCTTCATTAAATATGAATCCATTACTATCATCGTTAGCAACAGGTGCGTTAGTGACAACGTTTATGGTCACTTCAGCGGTATCAGTATCAATACCATCACTAATAGTATATTCGAAGCTAGGTTGGGTTGGGGTTGAGTCCTCAACCTCAAGGAAACCTTTATTTTCATAGGTAAATACCCCATCTACATTAATACTCAAGATGCCATTGTCATTTGTACCAGTGAAGATCGCATCATCGAGTGTCGATACATCTACTTCGTTTAGTACACTATCTATTATTGTAAAAGTAGTAGGTCCAGATATGCTAAAACCACCGACGCTTGTGACCTCAAGAGTTCCACCATCTCCGCCGTTTGTATCTGTACCACCAGGATTTGTAATTACGTTACCACCAACAGATTGTCCTTCGCTAACACTATAATTATCATCTTCTGCGACAGGTAACGCATTCACGTTGGCTACATTCACCGTCACAGTAGCCGTGCTCTCGTCGCCATCTGAATCAGTTATGGTATACGTAAAGGTGTCTGCACCTACAAAATCAGTGACGGGGGTGTAAGTAAAGACACCTGCACTGTCGACAGTGACCACCGCACCATTGACCGAGGTTGCATCAAAACCAGTGACGGTGGTGACAAGATCACCCAAGTCATCATTGCCTAAAAGCGTACCGTTAAGCACCGTGTTTTCGTTCATACCAAAAGTGTCATCTACGGCATCAGGTAACGCGTTAACTGGGTCATCCGGATCGACTGGGTCAACAAATTCAATAAGGTCAAATATCACAGGTACATCTGCCGCACCAAGAGTGTTATCCAGTTCACCAGTATCGTAACCTGCAGCAGCCAATAGCTCATTGCCGTCTCTATCCAATCTAGCAAACTCTGTTCTTTCGTTAGGATTAAGTAAACCGGCAGCTGTATCAGGCCCTTCTATATCTTCACCAGACTCAATTAATGCCTGAATAGTATCTATATCGGCTTGCAGATTATTGGATACCGCTGCATCAGAAGTCGCTGAGTCAACTGCTGTATTTTGCTCATCTGCTATTACAGAATCTTGTTGTGTTGTCTGTTCATTAATGATCAGTGTTTCATCTGATGCATTCGTTATTCGCTGCTCTAAACCATCTTCAAAAGCCAAAGTAATTTCACTACCTTGGGCTAGTGTTAAAACTGTGCCTGACGTGATACTGTCGCCATTTTTTAGTGCTGCGTTTAGAATCGACTCAGTTTGTACTGAACCAATCACATCAACTACTTGGGCATCTTTTGAGGTAGTAAAATTTTGCATGAACAAGATTCCTTTAATTTACTTAAATCGCAGTTAAGAGCATGACAACTTGTTATTAAACAAGCGCATTAGCCATATAACGGATATGCCAACTCAGTAAACTTGGTATATGAATTTATTGACTAACAAGATCTACATTAACAAAAAAAATGGATTGTTTTTAGTACTATTTGACTTTATGAGACAGTCAAAAGTATATCGTTTTATACAAAAGTATGGGGTTTTAGAGGATTAGGTTAGCTTCTCCGTTTTAAAGAGAAGCCTGTAATGTATTTAACGTTTGCTTCGACGGGCGCCAAAAAAACATAATGCTACTGCAAGTACAGCCAAAGTAGATGGTTCTGGTACAGCTACTACCGCACGTTTAAAAACATAATTGACAAACCCGTTACTAGAGGTGTGATCTGTGATGTAAGCTGAATGGTCACCATGAGAATTATAAAGCCCATCAGTATCGTCACTGTTTTGAAAGTCATCTACTTTTTTGGTACCTACAATATCGCCTTTTACATCATAAAACGCAAGACGATTTACATTCACTGTTGTAGTCGACAATCCGAATATTTCATTAGATGTTAACTGAGTAGAAAAAATTAGCTCTGCAGCTTCGATACCATTCAAGGTCTTGGCTATATCACCAACACCACAACCAAGGAAAAAACTGACGCAACTTCCGTCAGCATCATTCCATCGTGGTCCATCACTCAAATTAAAAGAACCAACATATTCCCATCGAATGCCATTAGTATCAAAATTAATATCATTAAGTGTATCACCTACAACTAGGCTTGCATTGGTTTGACCAATCAAACCTATTGATAAAATAGCTGCGAATATAATTTTAAAAAATTTAACAGTCATAAAATACTCCTCGATGATTCTGTTATGAATTATCATACAACATTATATTATTTTTAACATTTTCTTTATACGAAAAAATTAATAATGTAAATTAGCTTATCTCAACATAAGCAAAATACGAACCAACTTTATTATATTCATAAAATTCAATGTTTT
>CAZMDX010000232.1:0-11367 GCA_964564805.1 uncultured Pseudoalteromonas sp.
ACAGGCTTAATAATGTCTTCAATCAAAATTTTAGTATCCGGGGCTATGCCCGTTTGTTTTAATTGCGCGAAGCGGTCCTCGTGCAACTGTTCGGCATCATTATTCATGTCTACCACTGAGTTGCCATTTACCAGTTCAACTAAATATGCTCGACTGTTTCCTGTTGGTGGTGCGCATAAACTCGCGCTGGAAGTAGCAGGCAAGTAAGTGGTGAATATCACTCTGTAGTCCAAGATTAATGGCGAGGCAAGAACCTTTTCTCCTCCAATATTCAGCTTGATGTACCAGCCCTGTGATTCTGCAAATTGCTCAACGGCTAATTGTTTAGCAGCGGAGTCTGAAGTGGTTAATAAATGTTCTGTGGCATCATACAAATCTCCTAAGACTAAGGGCGTAGTGGGTAAACCAAATTTCCCATCATCAAATGTAAATACACCACTGTCCTTAACCATATAAAAATGATCATTAATGATGGTATCTAACGGATGCGCACGAAAACCAGTCCCCATTACAACGGCATAGTAATGATCATCGCCTAAGCTTATCTCAGAAATATCTGGACCGTAATAAAAACGTCTGTTGTCTTCTTCTATATTGCCAGCAAAATTAGCAAGTAGGCCGCCAGAAACCAAATCAGCAACTGACTCTCCATTGTGGATGTCCAACCTAAATAATTGACCGCCCGTATCAACCACATACATATGATCGGCAAACCCATCATTTTCGCGGTCAATAACAGAAATTCTAGCAGGGATACTATATTGCATTTCAGGCAGCACTAAGTCTGCGCTCGATGCACTTGCTGACCAAATCAGTTCGCCGCTATCGGCATCAACAATAAATACTGAGTTACCAACAGAATCAGCACTTCTGAGTAATTTACTGTCTTGGTCTTCGTCATAACCACCGCCAAATATTAGAACGTTTCTACTGGCAGTGCCCACTTTAATTTTAGTGATTGTGGGCTTTGACCAGGTTTGTCCTAAATTAGCAAAATCTCCTATGCCGCCTTCTATTTTAAACATTAATTTTGGGTTGGTTTTGCTGGTAATATCAAAGGCGTAATAATTATTACCTCCGCGACGCATGCCAACATAGAGATAGATATTACTGCCTACAGTTCTCAGCACCATATCTCCATCTAGACCGTAGATGTGTGAAAATGATGAAGAATCAAGATACAAGTCATACAAATTATCCATTAAGTCCTTTGGCATAATTGCAAAGTTTTCTTCACCTGTCGAAGGATCAAACGAATGTAAGAAACCATGATTCGTTGCAACAAACACCGCACTATCTGTGAGGGAATAATTAACGATAACAGGTTGAGAATGAATAGGGTCACCCATTGTTTGTCTTGCATCAGTTGTCATACCATCTGCATCGTCATCTTTCACATCAACCCCACGAGCCCATTTTAATAAGGTTTCACGAGTCGCTTCTGGGTCTGCCAAAGCACCTAGGGCTAGGTCCGAAGTCGTTAAACTAGTGTTATTTTCATGCAATAAGTTATCAGTTTTAATAATGGTACCCGCACTATTAAACGTGTAAACATCACGAGGCAATCCCATTTTTTCCGCGGTCCCTCCTTCTCTCACATCATTTCCATCAGCCAATAATGACCAATAGCTGTGTGCGCTATCATTAAAAAATCCAGTCACACTATCAACCGCATTCAAGCCATTTTTGTCAAGAATATCTGCACCATCTAACCTATACCTTTTGACATTTCCCGGCCAAATAGTGCCTTCAGCAGGTTTGAATAAAGCAAAATACAATTCGTCGTTATGAGTCAATCGGTTGAGTTGATTTACAGCGACGCCCGGTGATACAAAAGTAGCATTTACATCTTTTACCGTTTTTAATATAGTTTGAAAAACATCGATTAAGTCTTCCGTATTATCAGCCGTGTAAAAATCACCATTACCATTAATCGCTAAGTCATTAAGAAAGGAGTTCGCTGATGAACCAGCAGCGAATCCAATTGTGTGAGTGAAAACGCGCGTGTCAATCTTAGTGTCATCGCCATCACTTATATTTTTAATTAAATCTGTTCCGCATTTTTCTCCACCAGAACCGGTACACGACTTTCCAAGTAAGGTTTCAATTTCAGTCACGCTGTGATTATTGTTAGCCACACCATCAGATAAAAGCACAATATGATTATTGGTCTGACAAACTTTATCAGTAACTGGGCTGATATAAGAAGCACCGTTTGGTATGGATTCGTTCATACAGTATGAGCTACTAAGGTTATCCAATGTGCAACCTGCCGGTAAAACAGAGTCTGAGCCCAGATATGACAGCCTGCTGCTCACCCTTGTGTTACGTCGCACAGTGCTTGAAACAGATGATTGACCACGGGTTTTCCCGTAATCAACAGGAAATCCACCATAATAACTAGCAGCTTCGTACAATGTATCAACTATTGGCGTCATTCCACTTGCACTCAATGCATCAATTTGACTAACAAGAAGTTCACGCACGGTTGAGGTGTTTCCGGGTATAGCATTCCCCTGATATTCAACGACTAAACTGACTGTTCCTGAAGGTTTGCCGTTGTAGGTGTAGGCGCCTCGAACACCCACAAAGTCTGAAAATACAAACATCATACTGTTACCAGACTGCCAACCACTTCGTCCAGTAATTTGCTCGACTATGCTGGTAACTGGTGGACCTTGGTAAGTATAGTTCTTATACCACCGAGGAATACCAGACCATGTAACTGTTGCTGTTTTTGGTTTGTCTCTCAATAAACCCCTTGGATAACTCCTAAAATTGGAAGGATTATCTTGGTCGACGCCGGCAATATTGAAACTAGCAAATGAGTTATAACTACTTCGGTAAGCAGTAAATTCCAAGTAGGCATTTATGATACTCGCGCCTTGCGGTAAAGCTACATTTGTAAACCTGACGCCGATATACTCGTTTGAACGGTCTCTAAATGTCAATTCGGTGCCCGTTGATTGATATCCGTCACGGCGCTCTTCAGCATTATCTCTTTGTGAGCTAACTTGATACCTCAACTTACCCTTCACGCACCCCGTTGATGAAGTGTCGTCATAAACCACAACAAGTTGCGGTCCTAGTCCTTGGCCATCTTCAAATGCCGGTGATGTACGCTCACTACTGGTACTGATACCTTCACCATCGACAATAATGTTTAAAGAGTTCCCCCCACACCAGTCAGATTGGTCAATAATTTCTTGTAAGACGCTACTTAAATCAGGTGATACTGTTGTATCTTGTGACACTGGCCAATCATTATCTGTATCCCAAAGTACTGAATTAGATGTTTTAGTACGAGCTGATATATTGTTATTAGTCTCGCTAAATGTAATTGAATTTCCAATCAACTCGCCGCTAAAAATTAAGTTAGTTGCTCCACTATTAAATGCGCTCGAACTGAAACGAATATACGCGTTGGTAATCACCGCACCGCCAGGGATATTAATATCTTGGTAACGAAGCCCTAAGGTTACGGCATTAGTGCCTTTTGATAATTTTAATGTTGTACTTGAACTATTGACAGATGATGCAATTTCATAAGCATCATCTGTTGCTTGCACAATAGATGTAATAATTTCAGGGGAAACGGAATCATCTATGGGCCTTACAGGATATAAAACTGGGCCGCCAAAATCAGAAAATCGCATTAAACCTGCATTGATATTAGTGACTGAATTGAGTGTTTCTTTTAGCGCATTTTGTACTCGCAACATTCTTGATTCATTACCACCGTCTTTGTAAGTCATACTGCCTGATGTGTCCATGATGAATAACACATTGGGATTGTAAGTCACTTCACTACCTGCGGTTCCTAGGTATATTTCCAAGTCATCTGCACTGCTCACAAGGCTGAAAAGCGTCAGGCTAGTCGCCAACCCTATTGCTATAAATTTGTTGAAATATTTCATGAAAAACACCCTTTATTGAGTTGCAGGTGCAAAAACTGAAGCATTAACAGAATTAGCCACTACGTAATTACTACCGTCTAATTGACCGCAACCTCTTATAATGAATACGTGGCAACTTATATTACTGCCACCGATAACATTGCTTGAGCCAACACAAGGTTGCTCCCTAACAAAAGCGGCTCGAGACCAACTCTTCACCACTGGTTTATTAGTATAGTTGCCCGCACTAGTATGTTGAGTTCCAGTACTTAAACCGGAACTGGTAAGCACTCTATTAGTCCAAGTAACATTTTCGAAACAGCTCATACTTTGAACCGTTAAATCTAACTGTGTACCTCCCCTAGCAGCAGACAATGGGTCGTCCAAATTCACAGTACTAAGTAGTATTTCATCCTCGGATTCAAACATTACAGCTGCAATAGCAGACTCCGCGGCATCAAATGAAAGAGACCGTTTCTCCATGGATGTCGCCATTTTGCTTTGCATTAGGCTACTAGACACTGATGACACACCTAAAATGGTTAAACTCATGAGTATCAGTAAAGCAAATACCATAACCATTCCTGAGCTTTTGCGTTTTAAAGGATAATTCATATATTTCTACTTCGTGCGAAATTCTTGCTGTTACGCAAAGTGATTGTTGTTTCAAATTGTTTAAATAATCTTTTCTCAGAAGGTTGGATCGGTTCTTCATTGAGCAATTTAAACTTTGGGACGGGGCTGATTAATACATCCGTGTCAGCTTTTAGTAATAATGCAATTCGAATAGCAACGACCAGTGATCCAGCGGCTTTTTCTACACCTAATGTATCCGCTTCTACAAATTTCACAGGTCTTGCAGAATTATCTTGTGAGCTAGTATTATCTGTAACGCCGTATTGCACCTGAAAGCTAGTTACGTCGTCTAATAACGTATACGCCTTATCATCATTAACCTGTGCCTTTAGCCCGCGTAAAAATCTACCATCAAACCCACGACATTTTAAAGATGTACCATCTAAAAAGTATTCGTTAACCACCATAAACTCTTCATCGCTGTAACCATGTGTAGCGCCTCTGCAATCTTTTCTTGCCTGTAATGCCACTATTAACGTATCACTTAGTGCGCCCGTCCCCTCCTTTACACCCTTGGTTAAAGCATTACTAAAATCCCCCACCACAGGAATAGGGTTGTTGTGCACAAAAGCAGCTTCGACAATGACGTCAACATCTTTATTGAGGTCTGGTCGCAACAGATCATAGCGCCCAGTCATGACTAAATCGTTACGTAATCTGGCAATAATAAAACGACCATTTTCTTGAGCAGATGCAATCGATCTATTTAGTCGTTCGGTAGAACTATTACTGATCATCACCTGAACCACTGCTGCAGATAAAATGAGCCCTAGAGTTAGAGATATCATCAACTCAATCAGACTAAACCCCCTTTGTTTACAATAAACAATCATAAAGTCACGTCCACAGACACGCAATCATGAGGAAGTGTTTCAGCAACATTACAATCAGCATTCAAAGTACGATTAATATTTTGCCAGTTTTCCACTGGCCAACTTAAGATAACGACATGCCTAGAACCGACACTGCAAAAGTTTGTGTCGGCAGTGTTATTGTCCAATTCACAACTTAAGCTAATCTCTATTTCAGGGTTAGCTGCCACTGCTGAACACGACACTTCGTAAGCATCAAACATCGCTAGTTGGGCTGCAGTGCAGACATTATCATTACAGTTGGGAAT
Source organism: uncultured Pseudoalteromonas sp. (assembly GCA_964564805.1). Lineage (GTDB taxonomy): Bacteria > Pseudomonadota > Gammaproteobacteria > Enterobacterales > Alteromonadaceae > Paraglaciecola. The sequence goes on from CAZMDX010000232.1 coordinate 5,653, forward strand.
TGTACTTGGACGCTCTAAACAATAACAAGTATGTGGAAGCCCGGTTGCACAAGTCATACCAGAAAAATTATACAAACTTCCGTCAAAATAATCATTATGGACAACTAAGCCTTTACCGAGTGGCGAAAATACAGCGCTAGCTCTCAGTCGCTCTGTTAACTGCTGGGCGACCAACACTGATTGAGATCGACTCAAGGCCTCTGAGTTTGTAAATGAACCCACAAATTGTAAATATGCCACACCAAGTAACCCTACAGATAAAATAAACAAAGTCACCAACACTTCAATCATGCCGACACCCTGTTGATTATTTTCATATGGTTTTTTAGTTGTGATCTTCACGCTCTTTTTCTCACTTTAGTTGTAAAACAAAGTTATTTGGCTAATTAGCTAAGTGTTCAGATAAATATATTCTTAGTATGTTAGCTAAAAATACAAAGTATTAGGTTATTAGTAAGGGGGTAAAGGTATATATTTTGATTTAATTTATTTGGGATTTTTCAAGAAATCGTTTTAAAACAATAAACTATCACTTAATTTGATTGTTATCAGCATAGAATATGATTAATAAATAGATTTATTAATTTTTCTTATGGCGTGGCGAGGGTACTTGATGAACGATATTTAGCTTGGAAACTCTGGCTTTGGGCAATAGGGGCGATGCTTCCATACATCTCAAGGTGCTTATTTGACCCGCTAATGTCAACCCAAGTAATGGTGATATGAACATTTTTTAGATCCACATACCGGGGTAAATCAATGGGGAAAAAAGGGTCTCCAGCTTTTACCCAACTATCAGCTAAATCATTAAAGTCTGTATCGACATAATACATATCTTCGACATGCCAATGGGTATCGTATGTTTGAAATTTTAACGAAGAAGCTAGTATTACATCTCGTTCTCCTGCTGGTATATTGCCTCCTAAATCAGACGCAATGTTCTGGTAAGATATTTTATCAATTGAATAACTTAATTGCTGAAAATAAGCCAAATCAGTCAATTTTTCTTGGGCAAGATGAAGAGCCAAAACTCGTAGTTTAATTTTTGCATCTGCGACTATATATTCACTTTGTAAAGTAACATATCCAGTGACGCCCAACATAATAAGTAGTGAAGCAACTGACACTTCAATTAAGGAAAAACCATTCTTTTTATACGTGTATGTGTCCACAACTAAAAATCATGCCAACTGCCGGGTATTCGAGCCACCCTTTGCAATCTTTTACTATTTTGTAACTTTTGCATCACATCCGCTCGAAATACTACACGCATGAAAGGACTCTTTGTGCCCAAGTGATAGTTAGTCACTACAGAGCCATGCACTACGCTATTGGCTTGCATATTTACATCCAATATTTTAGTCGAACCTAACGGTTTAAATGCAAACACAAGACCATGCACAACAACATTATTTTGAAACTCTAAGTTGCCATCAAAAATAATTAAAATTATAGGTTCCGAGTCATTTCCTATTTGTGTACTAGCACTCACATCGCAGTCACCATTGACCCAAATGACTCCCCAACTGTTGATATCGAGGGTGTCACAATCTGCTAATACAAAATCAGATTGTTGCTGCAATTCGAACCACTCAGAAGAAGGGATATTAAACAGATAACTGAACAAATCTTCAGGGAATGAAGTCGAACTATCAACGATATCATCCAGTTTTATAGAGTGGTCAGAATAAGTGTTCTTGGCACAGTTCCCTGCATTAAATTCGCTTAAAATGCAGCTGTGATGTCGTGTTCCTGACAGGGTAATTGCAGCATCTGACCATAATGATAATGGGAATGTAGGGCCCAAACCATCTGGATTAGCAGCTAGCTCAAATTCACCTGTAGTACTAAATCCATGATTAACCATTAAAGGTGCTGGTGGGCTATTAAACAGTACCGGGTAAATCAATGCCTTTTCTGTAACGGTGGCTTTTGCTAAACCATCAGCAGACTTACCGATTGAACGAATAGTGACAAGCTTTCGATAACCAGATAAAGATTCAGTCGTGGCATAAATAGTGAAAGTACTACTGTCTTCTAAGTTTCCAGATACCCCAGCGTTTAGCCAAATTTTGTTAACGTTGAGCATTGCTAAAGCCTTATTCAAGCCGGCCTTTGCTGATGCCTGTGCCCATCTTTGATTTTGTGTATTAACGACTATTTGATGTTCGAATGACTGAATTTTTCCTGTGTAAAGCGTGACTAATGTCACCATGATTAATAATAAAACCACAGTAAGTAGTATCGCTGCGCCTTTCTGGTTTAGTAAATAGACGAGGTCTACAGTTAATAATTTATTCATAGTTTTCTATCAAAACGCTGGTATTGATCCTGCGTGAAATATTAGGGTGTTTTTTTAGACGTGCTTGTATCATAATATTTATTCTAGTTTGGCTAATTTGCTGAATAGTATTTTTTTCAATCGTAAACTTAAGTGCTGTAACCTGAACCACTCTTGGGTCAGTTAAATCGTGCCATCCGGGCTGATCACAAGCAGCCCCATTTAATCGAATTTCAACAGCACGGTCTCTCAGACGAAAACCATATCGTTCGTTACTAGGAGAAGTATCCAACAAACCGTTTTTATTACGATCGTAAGCAAAATTGATGCAGCTATTGGCGGTTTCAGATGCATAAGCGGCTATGATCAAGCTGCCGTCAAAAGGGTTTGAGAAAGTAGCAGGGGTTTTAACCATATCGTTGGTTAAGGCATGGTAGCCAGCTCGCTTAAGGTCATGTCCAACAACAGCCACTACGGCATTGATTTCCTCTTCCAACCTAGACGTTGCAAGTAGACTCGCATTTAACGCTATACCATGTCCTACCAGAGATGCCATTGCGGTAATGGATGCGAGTCCTAGAGTCATAGAAATCATCAGTTCGACCAAACTGTTACCATATTGTTTTACAAATGCAGTTAACATGTCTTGTATCCACCTACAATGCTACCCACAGCACAAATTCTAACTCGCCCCATATTACTTAAAATTAATTTTAGATTATTTACACCATCAGTGAAAATAATGGAGCCTGCATGCCCAATCGCTAAGCCTCTGTTTGCATCAAATACGGCGACACTATTTACTCCAAATGTAACTTTTTCGATGTGAACAAAACGATAGTCGACAAAATCTACCTTATATTCCACTCCATCTAGGATACATTCATAGGCAATAGCACAGTCACAAACACCGCTATCACTTAATGCTGCACACCATTTTTTACCTGAACGGATCGCAATCGTTACATCAATATTTTTGGTTATAGCTGCTACTCGAGCTTGTTGAAATAAAAAGTAACTGCTTTGCGCAGCACCTTTTAATTGAATGTTTTTTTGAATTGAGTTGATTGCAGGTGCGCCAAACGACACCAAAAGCACAATAATTGATACTGTGACGAGCAATTCTAGAAGTGTTAAACCCCATTGGTTGTACATATTAAGTATCCTTACTCAGCGCCAATTTAAAAAACGCCTATAATCAAATCCATTAACTAAAATATAGTTGAGTTTGTTTAAAATGCATAAAAAGGAATGAATATGCTTACTAAAAAGATGGAAATAATCAGTCAATATAATAAGGGATATGGCACAGAACTAGGTATGACACTGATTGAAATAATGGTGGTTGTAGTGATAATTGGGGTATTAGCAGCACTCACATTCCCATCATTTTCAGAGCAAATTTTAGCTGCAAGACGTGGTGATGGTGTGACCTATTTACTGCGACTAAAATTACAGCAAGAAGCTTTTCGTATAGAAAACATTAGCTATGCAAAAACAGCACAACTCAGCTTACCAAGCAGTAAATATTATATTTTTACCGTAACAGATGTATCAGCTACCACTTTCACGATTACCGCCAAAGCAAAGGGCAGCCAAACAGCTGATAAAAAATGTTTAGCTATGGAAATTGACCAGTCATTGAGTAAAACCCCATTTTATTGTTTTTTTAAGTAACAAAACTTAGATTTAATTTTACTTTTTGATCGTTTATCAGCTATTACCCTAAACTTTTCTAAACAAAATGTAAAAATATTAACTTTATTATCCATCATCAAATTACAAGAGTTAGTTAAGATTATTGAGGGCATTAATGAGCTATGGAGATATGAAGGGCATAAAATAAAGTCTGGCAGCTAAACTGCTGCCCAAACAAACTATAAAAGAGTTGATTAAGGTACTCACTGTAACAGTTAGGAAATATTCTTAATTCTTAATTCTTTAGGCACAGCGAATTCGATGTTCTCTTCACGACCGGGTCTTTCGATGGCAGCATTTGCTCCCCACTCTATTAAGCGGTCAACCACGCCTTGTACTAAAACCTCTGGTGCTGATGCGCCTGCAGTTACGCCAATATTGGTTATATTTTCGAGCCATGAACGCTGAATGCAATCTGCGTCTGCTATCAAATAAGCTGTAGAACCAATTTTTTCAGCCAGTTCTCTGAGTCGATTAGAATTAGAACTATTTTGTGCACCTACAACTAACAACAAATCACAGTCAGATGATAGTTCTCTAACTGAATCTTGTCGATTTTGAGTAGCATAGCAAATGTCGTCTTTACGAGGCCCTTGAATAGCAGGAAACTGCAGCCTTAAGGCATCGATTACATCAGCAGTGTCATCTACAGATAACGTTGTTTGGCTACAATAATAGAGCTTAGATGGGTCTTTAACAGACAATACAGCCACATCTTCAACCGATTCAACTAAGTAAATACCACCGTTAGCGTTATCGTATTGGCCCATAGTCCCTTCCACTTCAGGGTGACCATGGTGTCCGATTAGAACACACTCTGTTCCTTTTTTGCTGGCACGCATCACTTCCATATGAACTTTAGTAACTAATGGACATGTAGCATCAAACACTTTTAAACCACGTGAATTAGCTTCCGCACGAACGACTTGGGACACACCATGAGCAGAAAATATAACAATGCTATTATCAGGTACTTCTGATAATTCATCTACAAATATTGCTCCTCGTTCCTTAAGTCCGTCTACTACAAATTTGTTGTGTACGACTTCATGCCTCACAAAAATAGGCGCTGAAAACATTTCCAAAGCACGTTCAACGATCACTATGGCACGATCTACGCCAGCACAAAAACCTCGTGGATTAGCAAGATGGATTTGCATAGTTATTCCTTACAATCTTTCTAGTTAACTGACAGTATTTCTACGTCAAAGGTAATCACCTGCCCTGCCAATGGATGATTAAAATCTACTGTCACAGATTCCCCAGTGACTTCACGTATTATACCAGGTAGTTCAGTACCATCAGGTTGAGTGAATGCGATAATCATTCCCACTTCAGCCGGTGTTTCTGAACTGAATTTGCCTCGGTCCAAATGGTGCAAATTATCAGGGTTTGGCATTCCAAATGCGTCATCGGCCTCTAAAGTAAATGATTTTTTATCTCCAGCTTGTAGGCCTAATAAACAATCTTCAAAACTAAGGGTAAGACTGCCGTCACCCACGACTAATTTAGCCGGTTTATTATTAACTCTAGTGCTATCAGCGGCAGAACCATCAGACAGTTTCAAATCAAAATGTAAAACGACTTCACTACCTTGTTTTATCAATTTTTGCTCTAACTCAGGCATGTTTTTCCTCTTTATTCTTAAACATATCAACGATCAACAAAACAGCACCTATACATATGGCACTGTCAGCCACATTAAATGCAGGCCAATACCAATTTTGATAATACAA
>CAZMDX010000233.1:0-4752 GCA_964564805.1 uncultured Pseudoalteromonas sp.
GGGCTGCATACCTAGTTCAGCTAAGTCCCAGTTTTTTAAGAAATGTGTTTTTCCATTAATCATAGATTTGGAATCAAATTGAAAGATTTGGTCACGGAATTTAACTGATTCTCCAGTGCCACTGGCAATAGATGCCATTATTTCAACTCGACCTAAACCAAAGTCATCTTCGATCGACACGGTTGTTTGTATTTTTGGAATGGCATGTTTAGTTAATTCTGTAATAGTCCTAATGGGTGCGATAAAACGAATATTTGGCTTAGTATCTGCGGTGACGGCTATGGTGTAGATATCACCCAGCGCTTTTTCTTTAGCAGCAATATAGTAAATACCAGATTGATTTAACGTTGCAATGGCCAGGTAGTCGTCATCTAGTTGATTAATAAGCGAGATACGCTGTTTGTCTGGAAGCACAATAAATATATTATTTTGTGGATTGACGTTATCGATAGTATTGAATCGTAATCGCCAAGTGACTGTTGAGCCAGCAATCAGCTCTATGTTGAGGTCAGTTGTTTGTTTTGTTGGCAAACCGGTATAACTAGGAGCGTTGATCGTAATATTTTTAGTCTCAAGTCTGATCCGTTTGGAAAGTTTAGGCGCTTCATTAATCACTTGAGTATTGGCTATTTTTACCTTAAATAAAAGGTCAGAAGGTAACACTTCAATCAATGCGAACGTGATTAACACTAGAGCACTTAGCAGTATCGCTGGTTGGTATGAATACTTTGGTAAATGTAAATCAGGCTCTGTTGATAGTAATTTGTCTACTTGTGGCTCAATTCGGGCCTTTTGTAATTGCTGCAAGGTTGTAAGGGCGCTACTGTGACGCAATATCAGTTCTGCACTTTCTTCACACTCATTGAATTCTCGATTCAGATGCAGTAACACCTTATTTACGGTTATGTTTTTATATTGTTTACCGCGAGAAAACACCCAAGTTGCCAAGGCAGTCAACAACAAAACCACTATTAAAGGCAATACAATCCACTCAGTTATCCAATGAGACACCAATCCAACACTCATGTTAACCCAAAAAATATAAGCAAGCTTTTGATATAGCCATCTGCGCTTAAGTTGATTAACTATCTTATCCAGTGTCTTATTTTGTATGTTCGGTAACCTGGACAATTATTCGCCCACCCCTGCCTTTATTCGGCTGCTAGGCCATTCGCTTAGTAACCTTTCTAGAATAAATATTGCGACCAACATTAACACTAACCCAATATGTAACGATGTTGAATGATGAGTTTTGTTGGTGGATGTTTGATAAGGAATGTTTTGGGTTGGTAAGCGTTTTAACGATTCGCTACTCATGATTGGATTGTGAGTGATTTGTGCTGCTGATAACCTTGTGTTTTCTAACCATGCGGTTTGGCTTTGTGATGAATACAATAACTGAGCGAGGATTAATACAAAGTTGGCTTTCCTAATATTTTTCAGCTCTGCTTGTGTAATGTTTTTGACTTGCCATTGAGCATCAAAAGGTTCGAGCTGCTGAGCAATACTTGGTTCGCTGATATTCATTATCTTGTCGTAAGTTTGTAAGTGTTTGCTGTCTATATTCAATTCTGCATTATTGGCGTATTCAACTATTAAACTGAAATGTTTATGGGTGTTGATCGCCTCAAAAGCGTTGCGCAGATAAATCAATAAGGGTTCACTTAAGTCATCATATATCACTTTTATGTTCACCGTATATTGTTGAACAATATTGACTATGGGCAATGTTTTTACGTACCATTGAACTTGTTTAGGTAACACTATTTTGGCCCCAATAAACTGCTTTAGACGGTTTGTCGTATAAACACTTACCACCTCATTATCTGACAGCGATGCAGTATAGTCCGCTACTTTGCTCCATATATTAAGCATGGGCGTAGGCTGTTTACTCGTGGACCATTGAGCTAATTCAGCTTTATTGATACTGCGGTTTTTTATGCTAATAAGTATTAGCTCTGCGTCATTAACTTGATCAATTAATACTCGTCTTTCGGTGTCAGTGGCATGATTTAGCCAGTCCTCGGTTAACAAGATATGAGCGGTTGTCTGTTGATTAGTTCTGGTCCAATATAATTGAGCCAGTACTAAAGTTGCCAGTATTAAGATACCCATACGTAATACCAACAATATTAACTGGGTTAATCTAAGTTGTCGTAATACAGGTGACGTTTTACGTTTGATAAATGCAATGTGTGCGAGTGCGATAACACGAGGGCGGGCTTTACTTAATAAGTGAATACCCAAGGGAATTATTAGGGTCAACAAACCTAACATAGCCGAAGGTAATTGTAATATCAAAGGCATATCCAACATGCTTATTGCAAAGCCAACAAACAATAATTATTCATCGTAACTTTTTCCTTGCCGCTAAAAACTGATGTAATGTTGTATCTAATGGCTGGTTAATGTTGGCGATGCAATGCTCAATGTTGAGCTGGTTAAACATCTTTTTCAGCGAGTTTTGCCAGGCTTGTCTAGTGGCAAGGTAGTCGTTTTTTACTGCGTCTGCAGAGACTAAAATTTGCTGTTTAGTTTCTCTGTCTTTAAAGCGAACTTGTCCTTTGTAGGGAAAGTTTAGTTCATCATCACTTTCCAATTGTACTGCAATAACCTCACTTCTTTTGCTGACCAAATTTTGCATAAAGTCGACAATTTCATTGTCTTGTTGATAAAAATCGCTGAGCACAAAAATAAGGCTGTTTGATTGCATGTGGCCCAAATGGCGTTGCAAAATATGCGGTGATGGGAACACTGTTCCGGTAGACATGCGACTGAGTTGCAGCAGCAATTTTTGCCAGTGTTGTTTGCCCGCTACTGCGGGTGAAAAGTGCAGGCTTTCACTCGATAGCCCTAATAATCCTATGGCATCATTTTGTTTGTGCGCGATATAAGCGATGGTCGCAACTAGATGTTTAGCATAATCAAATTTATGCCAGCCCTGATTAGATCCTGATTTAGACTCAGATTTAGGGTCACACGAATGCTGCAACATAGATGCACTGGCATCTAACACTAACCAAATATTGATATTGCTTTCGCGCTCCGCCTCACGCACAAAATATCGGTCTGAGCGAGCAAATAATTTCCAGTCAATGTTGCCAAGGGCATCACCAGGCTCATAGGCTCGGTACTGGTTGAATTCAAGTCCTGTTCCTCGTTGCATGCTGCTATGCAATCCATGTAACAAGCCATGGGCGACTGTCTTCGCTACCAAAGGCATATCCTTGATCCTAGCGAGTACAAGTGGGTCTATAAGTGGTTGCATACTCATGGCTATCTCATATATTAAACAGTAGGTGAAGAGGTAGCAAAGGGACTAGTCGGCTCCACTAGGTCTTGTAGTAAACCATCTACTACATCATCGCTTGATATATTCTGCGCTTCAGCTTGAAAGCTTAATAATAGTCGATGTCTTAGTACACCATGAGCCACCTGCTTGATATCTTGCATCGTCACGGCAAAGCGTTTTGAAAGTAACGCGTTGGCTTTGGCACATAACACCATCGCTTGGCCCGCCCGAGGCCCAGCGCCCCAGCGCACATATTGATTAACAGCAGATGACTGACTATCGCCAGGACGCGTGTTACGAGCGAGTTGATTGACATAAACCAGCAGCGGCTCAGATATCTCAATATCCCTGACTACATGTTGTAAATTGATAATTTCTCGTGCATTGAGGACTGCATTTAATTTGGCTTGTGCATTACCGGTGGTACGCCGCAAAATCTCGATTTCCTCTAATTCAGAGGGATAATCTACTTTTATAAACATGAGAAACCGGTCAAGCTGGGCCTCTGGCAGTGGATAAGTGCCTGCTTGCTCAACAGGATTTTGTGTAGCGAGTACAAAAAACGGCTTAGGTAAGGCGTAACTTGTTCCCGCATAGCTGATATTTTTCTCTTGCATAGCTTCTAATAATGCCGCCTGAGTTTTAGGAGGGGTACGATTGATTTCGTCGGCTAATAAAATATTAGTGAACACAGGCCCTTGTTGAAATTTAAAGAAACGATCACCTGACTCATGATCAGTTTCCAATATTTCAGTGCCAATAATATCACTGGGCATTAAATCAGGCGTAAACTGCACGCGCTTAAAGCCCAATTCCAGGGTTTCTGCTAAGGCATTCACCATCAGTGTTTTAGCTAAACCTGGCACACCTTCTAATAAACAGTGGCCGCCAGCTAATATACTGATCAACAATTGTCGGATTACATCTTTTTGCCCAACAATGACTTTGCCAACTTCATGCTCAACCTGAGTCAATTTTTCCAGTAATGCGAGAATGTCTTGTTCGGATAGATTCTGTGTACTCATTTTGTACTCTGGTAGTGTAATGAAGAAAAATACAAAAGCTAAAAGCTAAAGTATTTTGAACTACACAGGAAAAGTCTTCGTCTTTTCGCTCGTAGCTTTTGTTTTACGCCGTCATTGCATATATCACAATGTTAACTGCAAATTTGGTGTTGTCGATTTTCAGCCAACGTTTGTTTCTAAAGTCGTAATCCCATTCACAGCCTAGGTCTTTATTGCTGTATAACACAGCTATTCGGCCGTCTATTTCTATGGCTTTGAGGTATTCGTGAACCAAATCGTCACCCCAACCATTCAGTTCTACTGATGTTCGGGGAGGCCCGTCAAATTCGAAAAAAGATGAGTATAGGGGATGATTATTAGGAATTTTCTGCAATGCCTGGGATCCAAACATATCCGCCATTTGTGCCTCGAATGTTTTAGCAAACATACCGTCGA
>CAZMDX010000234.1:0-8042 GCA_964564805.1 uncultured Pseudoalteromonas sp.
GAACGACGTATTGTCCAGATGTTATTGAAGCTTATTTTTGAAGATTATAAAGAAGCATGGGCACCTGTTATGGATGTGTCATTTGAATATCTAGACTCTGAAGTTAACCCAGCAATGGCTAATATTGTTAGCCCGACAGAAGTTGTGGTGATCAGTTCTTTCCACATAGAGTTAGACGGTGGCGGTGGTGATTTCCATATATCTTTACCTTATTCAATGCTGGAACCTATTCGAGAGCTCTTAGATGCTGGCGTACAAAGCGATAAAGAAGATACTGATTTACGTTGGAGCAAGGCTTTACGAGATGAAATGATGGATGTGCAGGTCGCTTTATCTACCCATATGATGGATGTGACATTATCGTTGAAAGATGTCATGGAGTTAAAGCCGGGTTATGTAATACCCATAGAAATGCCTGATCATATTACTGTGTTAATCGAAGGTTTACCGACGTTTAGAGCCAAGTTAGGTCGTTCAAGAGAAAACGTAGCACTTAAAATAATTGAAAAAATTCTGCGCCCGACTTCAGTGAAGTCTGAGTTGCAACTGTTAACTAAAGGTGGTCGAAGAATAGATAACGACGCCGAATTACAAACCCTCGAAGATGATTGGTAAATCCATTTGTCTAAAGTACGGAGTAGATAATGAGTGAAGAAGACGGTTTAGATGATTGGGCTGCTGCCATGGCAGAACAGGCTGATGATGAAGGTAAAACTGAAGTTGAGTTTGGCACTGATGCCGAAGTTGCTGAACTTGAAGAATTTGATGAAGACCGTGAAATTACGCCGAATGAAAAACGCAAACTCGATACCATCCTAGATATCCCTGTGACTATCGCCATGGAAGTGGGAAGGAGTAATATTAGTATCCGAAACTTACTGCAATTAAATCAAGGTTCTGTAGTGGAATTGGACAGAGTTGCAGGAGAACCATTAGATGTTTTAGTAAATGGCACGTTGATTGCTCATGGTGAGGTAGTAGTAGTCAACGATAAATTTGGTATTAGATTAACTGATGTTATTAGTCAATTGGAAAGAATTAAAAAAATCAGATAAACAAAAAGCTTATAAAACATGGGCTTGGATAGTTTTCGGCTCATGTTTGTGTGTTCCTTTTGAGGTCTATTCAGCGCCTGAAAGTCTAGCAAACCCTACATCAATAGTGTCAATATTCCTTTCTTTGTTGTTGGTTATTGGTATTGTTTTTATACTCGCATTCCTCATGCGACGGTTTAACGTCACCCAATCTGGCACTTCAAATTTAAAAGTTGTTGCTTCGATGATGGCAGGAGCTAAAGAAAGAGTGTTGGTTATTGAAGTTGCGGGTGAGCAACATCTACTGGGCGTTACGGCTCATAATATTAGCCATTTAGCGACTTTATCTACGCTTATTGATAATAAGCCAGTATCGCAAAGCAACGAAAATTTCAAAGACAAACTTGCATTTTTTATGGCTGGTAAAATCAATCCCGCTACCCCGGAAAACATTAAAACAAAACACACTGATGGAAAACAATCATGAAAAGAACATGTTGGTCTGTCTGTTTGATGTTGATTCTTATTTTGTTTAGTGGATTAGTTATGGCAGAACCTGGGATCCCTGCATTAACGCTCACTGATAATCCAGATGGCAGTAAAGATTATACTATGACCCTCCAGGTTGTAGCTATTATGACATCATTAAGTTTACTGCCCGCGTTTGTGATGATGATGACCTCGTTTACTCGGATCATCATCGTTCTGTCAATTTTACGTCAAGCAATTGGTTTGCAGCAATCACCCTCTAACCAGATTTTAGTGGGAGTGAGCTTGTTTCTATCAATGTTTATTATGGCTCCTGTCTTTGAAAAGATAAACGAAACGGCATTACAGCCCTACTTAAATGAAGAACTTACTTCAATTCAGGCTTATGAAATCGGTAAAGAACCATTGCGTGCATTTATGCTGGCACAAACACGGGTTAAAGATTTAGAAACTTTTGTGCAAATTGGCGGCATGGATGGACAGTTTCAAGAGCCTGCTGATGTGCCTATGAATGTCTTGATCCCTGCATTTGTGACAAGCGAACTCAAGACTGCATTCCAAATTGGCTTTATGTTATTTATCCCCTTTTTAATTTTAGATTTGGTCGTCGCCTCAATATTGATGGCGATGGGTATGATGATGTTGTCACCTATGATCGTATCATTACCTTTTAAGCTGATGTTGTTTGTATTAGTGGATGGTTGGAACTTAGTTTTTGGCACCTTGGCCAATAGCTTTGGGATGAGTTAGCGAATGTTATACGTTCAGAAAATTAATAATAAGGTGTACCCATGAGCCCAGAAGTCTTTGTCGATATACTCAAAGAAGCGTTGCAGATGGTTATTCTTTTAGTTTCGGCGATTATACTGCCTAGTTTGTTTGTTGGATTAATTGTTGCTGTGTTTCAAGCAGCAACTTCTATCAATGAACAAACCATGAGTTTTTTGCCGCGCCTAATTGTCACTTTGCTGGCACTAAGTTGGGGTGGACATTGGCTAGTACAGAAGCTTATGGACTTCACTTTTACTATGGTAGAACGTATCCCTGAAGTATTAGGCTAGTGTTACTAGTTTGTTTAGAGAAAGTTAAACCTTGGATATAGCAACGACTACAATCATGCAGTATCTGGCGGATTTATTGTTGCCATTTATGCGTATATCTGGGCTATTCGCTTCCATGGTGGGTTTGAGTGCTAAAACAATACCACCTATGACAAGGGCGCTGCTGACACTTTTTTTGACGCTTATTATCATACCCGTTATTCCGCCAGTTCCGATCCCAGCAAACGACCTTTTTTCTGTTGGGACGTTCTTATTAGTTATCCAGCAATTAATTATTGGCATAGCATTGGGTTTTTTGTCAAATATGGTGCTCAATACTTTTGTGCTGGCAGGACAAATAGTGGCTCTTCAAACGGGATTGGGTTTTGCATCCATAGTTGATCCGGTTAATGGTATTAGTGTGCCTGCAGTGGGACAGTTTTATCTTATATTAGCGACTCTGCTATTTTGGTCATTAGATGGACATCTAGCCATGATACGTATGATTGTAATGAGCTTTGAGGCTTTTCCGATTGGTGAGGCATGGTTTGCCCCCGAACAATTTAGAGACATTGCACACTGGGCAGGCTGGATGTTTATCTCAGCTGTCACCATTTCTCTGGCGCCTATTGTGTCATTACTTATTGTGAACTTAGCCTTTGGTGTGATGACAAAAGCCGCACCACAATTAAATATTTTTAGCATTGGTTTCGCTATTGCTCAAATTATGGGACTTTTGATTATTTGGTTAACGTTAGACAACTTAACGCATCACTTTGAAGTGATGTGGGACCGGGCAATGAATATGATGTGCCAACTGGTGCTAGTGTGTTCTTAAATAAAATGGGGTAAACCATGTCTGATGCAAACGAAAAAACAGAAGAACCCACCTCCAAAAAAATTGAGGACTCACGTAAAAAAGGGCAAATTGCTAGGTCTAAAGAGTTGTCGACAACTTTAGTTTTAATCTCCAGTGGCGTCAGTTTCTTAGTTATTGGCTCTGAGATTGCCAGCGCCTTATTTGAAGTGTCACAGCGAACGTTTACTTTGTCTCGTGACGAGACTTACGATTTTACCCACATGTTCCAAGCCTGGGGGTTTGCTATTGACACCATCAGTATGCCTGTATTGTCTTATATGTTAATTGTGACCATTGCGGGTATCTACGGCAATATTGCTCTAGGTGGGTATAATTTTACATGGGATTCAGCCGCGCCAAAAGCACAAAAAATTAGCCCAATAGCCGGATTTAAGCGAATGTTCGGTATGAACAGTGTAGTGGAATTATTCAAAGCTATAGCTAAATTTTTGGTGGTGGCATTGATGGCATACGTAGCACTTATCATCTTTAAAGATGAAGCCTTACATTTGGACTTAGAACTGTATCCACAAAACTTGTTCCATGCCTTAGATTTAATCGCATGGGCTTTTTTGATGATGTGTTGTGCTTTAATACCCATAGCTGTGTTTGATGTGCCTTATCAGAGTTATAAACATAACAAAGAAATGAAAATGTCGTTACAAGAAGTCAAAGATGAGCGAAAAAATGCTGACGGCGATCCTCAAGTCAAAAGTAGAATCCGTAAGTTACAATATCAAGCTGCGGCTAACCGCATGATGCAAGAAGTGCCGAACGCTGATGTGATAGTTACCAATCCAACTCATTTTTCTGTCGCATTAAAGTACGACCAGTTTGGTACCCGCGCGCCAACTTTAGTAGCCAAAGGGGTCGATGAAATGGCCATGCATATTCGAACAATTGCTAATGCCCATGAAGTACCTATCGTGGCATCCCCGATGCTTGCTAGGGCTATTTATTATTCAACTGAAGCAGAACACGAAATTCCAGAAAAGTTGTTTATGGCTGTCGCCCAAGTGCTGGCGTATGTTTACCAATTAAAGGCCTTCAAGCAAGGTAAAGGTAAACGTCCTAAACCCATCAAAAGTAATCTGCCTATTCCGCCTGAGTTAAGACGATAACGCTGTTTTATAATAAAAATCATATTTCTAAACAGACTTGGCTCACTAGTTGCTTTTACCCCTAATAAGGTCAACAAAATCAACAAAGCGTCAATATTTCGTTTATGCAATTAGCTTCTTATTTCGGTCGATTTGATAAAAATCAATTTAAGTCCATATCATCTGGGTTAGGTGCACCAATCGTCCTGTTAGCAATAATGGGCATGGTGATTTTACCTATGCCAGCATTTTTGTTGGATATCTTATTCAGCTTTAATATTGCCCTTTCTCTAGTCGTCATATTGGTGTCAGTCTTTACTAAAAAGCCTGTTGATTTTGGTATTTTCCCTCTAGTACTGTTAATAGCGACTGTATTACGACTTGCCTTAAATGTGGCGTCAACAAGAATAGTTTTACTTGAGGGGCACGAGGGAGGTGATGCAGCAGGTAAGGTGATTCAAGCTTTTGGTGAAGTCGTCATTGGTGGTAACTATGCAGTAGGTATCGTTGTTTTTGCTATTTTACTTATCATTAACTTTAAAGTAGTTACCGCTGGCGCAGGGCGAATTTCAGAAGTTAGTGCACGCTTTACTTTGGATGCCATGCCCGGTAAACAGATGGCTATAGATGCAGATTTAAATGCAGGTTTTATTGATTCCGATGAAGCCCGTAAACGTCGTTTTGAAGTAACTAGTGAAGCAGATTTTTATGGTTCTATGGACGGTGCCTCAAAATTTGTTAAGGGTGATGCGATTGCTGGTTTATTCATTATGTTGATAAACATAGTGGGAGGCTTGTTTATTGGCATGATCCAGCATGACTTGGCTTTTGGTGATGCCATTGAAATATACACATTATTGACAATTGGTGATGGCTTAGTTGCACAAATCCCTTCATTACTGTTGTCTGTAGCCACTGCTATTATTGTGACAAGAGAAAATGACTCACAAGAAATGGGAAAAGAATTAACTAAACAATTAGGCAATCAGAGGGCGCTCTATATCACCTCTGGTATTTTGTTCGTAATGGGGATTGTGCCTGGTATGCCCCATGTTGCTTTTTTGGGCTTCAGTGCTGTGGTTGGCGGTTATGCTTATTACAGCCATTGGCGTGCACAAAAGATTGCCAATGAACCAGCAGCGGTGAAATCTTTACCTGAACACAATCAACAACCGTTAGAAGTAAAAGAGCTTAGTTGGGATGACGTGCAGCATGTCGATACCATCGGCTTAGAAGTGGGTTATAGATTGATCCCATTGGTAGACAAAGCGCAAGGTGGCGAATTGCTAACTCGTATCAAAGGTGTCCGGAAAAAACTATCCCAAGAATTGGGTTTTTTGATCCCGCCTGTACATATCCGTGACAACTTAGACTTAAGTCCAAATAATTACACCATTGCTATGTTAGGTGTCACTGTGGGTGAGGCTGAATTGAGCCATGATGATGAATTAGCAATTAATCCAGGGCAAGTGTTCGGTAAATTAGAAGGTAAAGTGACAAAAGATCCTGCATTTGGACTCGACGCTGTTTGGATCAGAGCCAATCAAAGAGAGCATGCACAAACCTTAGGTTATACGGTAGTGGATGCTGCCACAGTGGTTGCTACTCATTTAAGTCAATTGTTAACCAATAATGCCTATCAATTGTTGGGACACGAAGAAGTACAACAATTGTTAGATCTACTAGCAAAAAATAGCCCTAAGCTTGTCGAAGGTTTAGTGCCTGATATATTGCCACTAAGTACAGTAGTTAAAGTTCTACAAACTATGCTTTACGAAGGAGTGCCGATAAGGGATATGCGCAGCATAGTGCAAACATTATGTGAATTTGGTCCCAAAAGCCAAGATCCTGACGTGTTGGTTTCTGCGGTACGTATCGCACTAAAACGCTTAATTGTTCAAGAAATAAACGGTGGTTTGGGAGAAATACCTGTTATTACTTTGGCACCAGAATTGGAACAGATGTTGCACCAGTCACTACAAGCTGGAGGAGCTGATGGTGCAGGAATTGAACCTGGCCTTGCTGAACGTTTACAAGTGTCGTTAAACGAGGCTGCTCAGCAACAAGAATTAGCAGGTGAGCCAGCAGTTTTATTGACCTCAGGTATGCTAAGACCGGTCTTATCAAAATTTTTAAAACACTCAGTGAGTGGATTACATGTGTTGTCTTATCAGGAAATACCTGACGACAAACAAATTAAAATTGTCAGTGCCGTAGGTCAATAATCTGACAGAACGGTCTAGTGTGATGTTGGTACTTAAAAGGGTATATATGAAAATCAGACGGTTTTATGGCAAAGATATGCGAGAAGCGCTCAAGCAAGTGAAAGATGAGTTAGGTGGTGACGCGGTAATTATGTCAAATAAAAAACATGCTGACGGTATCGAAATAATCGCCGCCTACGACAAAGAACCTGATGCTCAGTTATTGCCTAATAAAGTTGTGACTAATAAATCAGCTAACTCATCAAAGAAAACACCTACTCTGAGTGAGATTATTGGTGATTCAGGACCCGATAGTTTAAAAGCACTTTTAGAAAAACAGTCCAAGTCTGCTTCTGAATCGCAGGTTAAAAATGTCAAGCAAGCAACTGAACAACAGCCACAAATTTATTCAGGTAGTCCTGTTCCTGCACTCCATCAGCAAGACAATCATCAACAAGATGCCCTACAAGAAATGCGACAAGAGTTATCTTCTTTACGCCAAATTTTACAATTTCAGGTTTCCGGGCTGATCGAGCAAGAAAAAAATCGTAAACATCCCCTACATGGATATTTGTTAAAAAGGTTGCAGCAAATGGGGATATCGGATGTTTTAGCGGAAGAAGTTGTTTCTTATGCACCAGAAGCTGCCGATGAGAGACAGTCTTGGTTATTTCTTCTTAAACTTTTAGCTAACAGATTACAAACCAAACACGATGATATATTGTCTCAACCGGGTGTTATAGCATTAATGGGGCCAACAGGCACAGGTAAAACAACCACCATTGCAAAACTTGCAGCGCAAGCAGCACATAGATTTGGTGTTGATCAAGTAGCAATTATTACTTTAGATAATTATCGAATAGGTGCATACGAACAAATTGCTACCTACGGAAAAATCATTGGCTGTAGTGTTAAACAAGCACAAAATTCAAATGAGTTATCGGATTTGCTTCATCAGTTCAGAAATAAACGTTTAGTGTTGGTGGATACAGCAGGTTTCAGTCAAAAAGATGCGAGGCTTATCAGACAGTTAGATACAATGAAGCAAAATACCTGTGCTAACATTAGAAATTATTTGGTGATGCAAGCCAATTGTCAGTACCGTGTGATGCAACAAACCGTAAATGAATATCAAAAGATTTCTTTACAAGGGTGCATATTTACAAAATTAGACGAATGTTACAGTTTAGGAGAGGTAATAAGCGTGGCAATTGAGAACAAATTACAAATTTGTTATTTGGCTGACGGCCAAAGAGTACCTGAGGATCTGCAACCTGCTAGCACAAAATTTTTAATTACTAGTGCAGCGAAGCTTT
>CAZMDX010000235.1:0-4270 GCA_964564805.1 uncultured Pseudoalteromonas sp.
CCATAAGATATAGCGAAAAAGCTCTTTAAATGAAGCCTCCTACCCTTATCTCTTGGGATGAATGTCTTTATGATAAAACAGATCCACGGGCTATACGCATCAATAATATTTATAGGGCCTATTGTTTTTTCTTATATATAAGAAAAACAGGCTCTATCAATAACTAATCCACGGTGTAACAATCAAGGTTACACTGTAAGAAAATAATATTAAGCAAGGAAATAACTATGCAAATATACGACGACCATTCACTCGCCATTGGTAAAACCCCTTTGGTTAAGCTTAATCGTGTTACAGGTGGCAACGTTTACGCAAAAATCGAATCAAGAAATCCAAGCTTTAGCATTAAATGCCGTATTGGCGCTAATATGATTTGGGATGCTGAAAAAAGAGGCATACTTAAACCAGGCAACGAAATTGTTGAAGCTACAAGCGGAAATACTGGTATTGCTTTAGCTTTTGTTGCCGCGTCTAGAGGTTATAAAATCACATTAACTATGCCCAGTTCTATGAGCTTAGAGCGCCGTAAGTTACTTAAAGCGATGGGTGCAAACTTGGTCTTAACCGAAGCGCCTAAAGGTATGAAAGGTGCCATTGCTGCTGCGAATGAAATTGTTGCTTCTGACCCATCTAAATTTATTCCTATGCACCAGTTCGAAAATCCAGCGAACCCTGAAATTCACGAAAAAACAACAGGGCCTGAAATTTGGAATGACACAGATGGTAAGATTGATATATTTGTAGCGGGTGTCGGTACGGGCGGAACTATCACAGGTGTGAGTCGATATATTAAAGAAACACAAGGCAAAGCTATTACTACTGTAGCCGTCGAACCCACAGACTCTCCAGTAATCACACAAGCAAAAGCAGGTGAAGTTCTCACTCCCGGGCCACACAAAATACAGGGTATAGGTGCAGGTTTTATTCCTGGTAACTTAGACTTAGACCTTATTGATGCGGTAGAGCAAGTGAGCAATGAAGATTGTATGGCAATGACACACCGCTTAATGAAAGAAGAAGGAATTTTGGCGGGTATATCTTCCGGTGCAGCAGTAGTAGCAGCCAAACGCTGGGCAGAAAAACCTGAAAATGCTAACAAACATATAGTGGTTATCTTGGCCAGTGCATCAGAGCGTTATCTAAGCAGCCCTTTATTCGCGAATGAGTTTTCTGATTCCGAGAATATCCAATAACCTACAGACAAGTCATTTTTCTAAGCATTGTTTAGGTTATGTAGGGAGGTTTATGCCTCCTTTTTCTTGGTTTTAAAAATAAGAGTATAAAAAAAAATTTGAATTTGAATTTCAGGTAAATTGACTTAACTACAAATAGGTTCGTACATGCTAAAAAATATTAGTTTTATCTTAATAATTGTCATTTTAGTCAGTGCATGTGAAAAATCGTCTGTTAAAAAAGGAGGGGGTAAGTTTGGCATGTTAGATAGCAACGTTCCTGAATTTGCAGCGATTGAATTTTTTGAACAAATTTATCATAGTCAAGATCTAGAAGGAGCTATCAAATTAAGCACTCCGAAAATGAGACGACTATTACGTTCCTATCACAATAATAAAGGGGTTCAAAAACATGTCTTAAACATGCGGTTTGATAAGGTAGCTATTCAATCTAAATCACGCAGTGCAGGAAGAGATGAATTTGCTAAAAAGGCGCAAATATCCTTGTTTTTTGAAGGCGAATTAAATGGAGATGTATTAAAAGATATACGTCTGGTTGAGCTTATTAAGTTAGGAGACAACTGGAAAGTGGATGAAGTCAGTGTGAACTGATCTACAATTTATTTCCATACATTCATTCCAGACTAGGTTCTGACTTACTTATTACACATGCCATAGATCAAGGTTGCACTTGCAACGTTCCTTAATATGTAACCGTTACTTCAGTATGCTTTCGCTCCAGTGACGACTGATATAGATTTCATATTGCAGTGCACATTTTTTAAATTATTAGACGTTAAATGCATCTGTTTTAGATTCACGATTATGATGCAAAAATTAAGAATGATAAAAACTTTTCACCTTTGGATCCCTATCTTGATATTTTTCAGTTCAAGAATAAAGGTGAAACTTACTTATCAAATGAAATTTAGTTACCATTGGCCTATCTAATGTTCACCATTCGCTATTCATCAAGCTAATATGTTAAATTTACCCACTCAGTCAAAATACAGCCTCGCTCCCCTTCTCATCATAATGGTTTGTATTGTATTGGCAATTTTAGAACCCTTGAGCAGTAACTGGTTAGCATATGACACAAGTCAGCTTCATAATTTTCAGTGGTGGCGAATGTTAACCGCTCATTTTCTACACACTAACATTACACACTTGTTATTAAACATCACAGGTTTGACATTGTTGTGGGCATTACACGGTCACTATTACAAAATGTCCTGCTATTTAAGTCAATTTTTTGTGTTGTGTTTAGGCACAAGTATTGGCTTATATTTATTCGCTGGGCAGATGCATTGGTATGTAGGGTTATCAGGTGTACTCCATGGCTTGTTTATTATTGGCGCTTACCTAGATATACAAAACCAATTTAAAACTGGATGGATAATGCTATTAGGCGTGTGGCTAAAAGTTGCATATGAACAAATTTATGGGGCCAGTGAAGAGGTAGCTAAGTTAATTGAAGCTCATGTTGCAATAGACGCTCACTTGTTCGGTACAGTCACTGGCAGCATCATAATATTATATTATTTAGGAATAAAAAGACTACGAACGCACTGCTAACGTTATCACGCGACTGTAAAAATGAGCGAACATTTTTTATGTACTCTGAAACATCGTTACTTGATGGTGAGTGACATCCCTATTTTGATACGAATTGGACAGACATGTATACATACTAATAACACCAAATTAGCCTTCATTTGTTGATCGAACTTATGAGCATTCACAATTAAATTGACATCATATTGATGAAATTATCACCAATATGATGTCCATGGCTTACAAATTAGTTTCAAACAACTTGTATATTCTTCTATATTCGTCCAACCATGAACTGGGTTGAACAAAACCATGCGACTCTACCGGATAAATTGCTGTTTCAAAATCCTGTTTTTCTAATTCAATTAATCGTTGAACTAGCCTCACCACATCAACAAAAAATACATTACTGTCTATCATCGGCGCATTGATCAGTAATGGTTTTTCTAATCCTTCAGCGAAATAGATAGGTGAACTCCTTTCGTAGGCAATAGGATCAACGTCAGGTGTATTGAGTATGTTTGAAGTATATCCGTGATTGTAGTGTGCCCAATCGCTGACGGGTCTCAATGCTGCACCCGCTTGGAACAGATCAGGAGAGTTAAATAATGCCATAAAAGTCATAAAACCACCGTAAGAACCACCATATGTCCCTACCCTGTTGACATCCACATCAAGATTTTCTACCAACCAGTTAACACCGTCTTCTAAATCTTGGATTTCTGGTGTACCCATTTGTCGATAAATAGCAGTACGCCAATCTCTACCGTAACCAGCTGATGCACGATAATCCATATCTAGCACAACATAACCTTGTTGTGTCAGCATATTATGGAACATAAATTCTCTGAAATACCCTGACCAACCCAAATGTGAATTTTGTAAATATCCTGCACCATGGTTAAACACTACTGCCTTATGTTTTTGGCCGGCTGGCAAATCTCTGGGTGAATAAACTCGTGAATATATCGGTTGTTGTGTGTGCGACGATTTAATCGGTACTATGTCTGGGGCAAGCCAATTAATATCTAAAAATGCCTGACTAATCGTTTGAGTAAGTTGTATCGGTGACTTGTTCGTAATCAACTGCAGGTATAACTCTGGCGGACGAACTAAACTAGAATGCGACAACAATAACGATTGTTCATCTGGGCTTAATTGATAATCTGTCATACCGTTCAGATTGGTAAGTGCTTCTAGTGTATTGTCTTTTAATACAGCGCGGTATATTTCATATATTCCTGGATGTTTTTTATTTGCTTTAAAATATATAAATTGATCGTCAGCGCTTAGTGTTAAAGCGTCAACCTCATAGTTACCCGAAGTAACAGCTCTAGCTTGGCCATTTAAAGGTTTAATATATAGGTGTGAAAAACCTGTTTCTTCAGATAAATAGTACAGCTCTTTACTATTATTCAACCAACCAAAACTATTAAATCTATAATTAACCCAAGCATTATCATGTAACCGATGCTGATTAACTAACATCGCGTTATTAATATCAACACTAGCAATCCATCTGTCTTTGTTATCCCATGCTTCTA
>CAZMDX010000236.1:0-10927 GCA_964564805.1 uncultured Pseudoalteromonas sp.
TGTTTTTAGAAAAAGGTATCCTAGTTACATTAAATACCGACGATCCTGGTGTTTCAGGTATCGAAATTGCTGATGAGTACCAGTTAGCAAAAGAACAGGTTGGTTTAACAAGCAAACAACTGATACAAATCCAGTTAAATGGTGTCTATGCTGCTTTTGCAACTAACTCCCTAAAACAGACCTTGTTAACTAGTAATAAAGAAGCACCAAAATCAGGGCTTTGAACGCCATATTAAACAGATTTTGTGGCGCGTGGTTTTCTTTTCGGCTTTTCTTTTTCAAGCGCCTTGATTAGTTCAGTATGTTTGAAGTCATCAACATTGATAGTGCGTAATCGGCCTCTCTCTGTTTCTCTGAGCAGTATGGCCTGTTCTTCAGTAATCACCTCTAATTCAAGTCCTTTGTCTGCCAACTTATCCAGCTCGGTAAAAGGTAAATATTGCTTAGCTGCTTTACAAATTTTATTATAAATAGGTTCGGCGTTAATAACGTTTTCTAACGTTTGTTCTAAATCTCCCATTAAATTGCCCGGTTCACGAGAAAGGTATTGACCAGCACCTAAACGACTGCGTGCCTCACATGGAGTTTGCAAAAGTTTGGCAATGTCATGTTCTATTAGATCTGAAGGGCGCTTGTATTTTTTACCAAATGGCATAACAATTAATTTGAGTACTTTACCCATTAATTTAGATGGAAAGTTGTCGAATAATTCTTCTAAAGCAATTTCTAATTTATGTAAACTATCTTGCATAGCCCAGTGAACTAAAGGTAAATCATCAATTTTACGACCTTCATCATCAAAACGTTTCAATACACATGAAGTGAGATATAAATAGCTTAATACATCTCCTAGACGCGCTGAAATACGTTCACGGCGTTTTAATTCTCCGCCTAACAACACCATGGCAACATCAGATAGAAAGGCCATATTGGAACTGTAACGTTGCATAGAACGATAGTAGCCTGCGGTTTCATCAGTAAAAGGTGCATGAGTGAAACGTGCGCCTGTTAACGAGAACCATAAGCTGCGGAACAAGTTACTGACAGTAAAACCAATATGTCCAAATACTGCCTGGTCAAACTGTTCTAAGCTTTTGTCTATATCAGGGTTGTTGGCCGCTAGTAATTCTGCCAATACATATGGATGACAACGCATGGCACCTTGTCCATAAATCATCATGTTACGGGTTAAGATGTTGGCACCCTCAACAGTAATCGCAATCGGTGCGCCTTGATAAGCGCGGCCTAAATAATTGTTCTGTCCAAGCATAATGCCTTTACCACCATGAACATCCATTGCGTCGTTCACTACCTGACGCATTTTT
The DNA here is from genome assembly GCA_964564805.1 of uncultured Pseudoalteromonas sp. GTDB lineage: Bacteria > Pseudomonadota > Gammaproteobacteria > Enterobacterales > Alteromonadaceae > Paraglaciecola. The sequence goes on from CAZMDX010000236.1 coordinate 1,326, forward strand.
TCTGTTAAGTGATATTTGCAGATAGCAGATATAACAGAAGGTTTTTCACCTAAATCTACGCCTTTGGTCGAAAAGGAAGTCACGGCATCCATTAAATAGGCATTGCCACCGATACGTCCTAACATCTCTTCTATACCTTCCATTTTTCCGATCGGCATCTTGAATTGACGACGAATACGGGCATAAGCACCTGTTGCTAGGGCGATACTTTTAGCACCACCTGCAGACGTTGATGGAAGAGTAATAACACGACCAACAGATAAACATTCAACTAACATTCTCCATCCTTGGCCGATCATGTTAGTGCCACCAATAATATAATCTAATGGCACAAAGATATCCTGTCCTCTAATCGGTCCATTTTGAAAGGGAACATTAAGTGGAAAATGACGGTTACCTATCTGCATGCCCACTGTATCTCTGGGTAATAGTGCGCAAGTAATGCCTAACTCTTCTTCACTACCTATTAATCCGTCTGGGTCGTACATCTTGAATGCTAAACCGATCACAGTTGCAACTGGTGCTAAGGTAATATAGCGTTTGTCAAATGTAAGGCGCATGCCAACAATCTCTTCGCCATTCCATTGTCCTTTACAGATTATACCGCTGTCAGGCAAGGAGCCAGCATCTGAACCTGCTTCTGGGCCAGTCAATGCAAAACAAGGGATGTCATCTCCGACAGCTAGTCGGGGTAAATAATGATTTTTCTGCTCTTCAGTTCCGTAATGTTGAAGTAACTCACCAGGACCCAATGAATTAGGCACTCCTACGGTTGTAGATAAAACTGCACTCACACTGGAAAGCTTTTGTAAAACACGGGATTGGCAATAAGCAGAGAAGTCTAAACCACCAAATTCTTTTTTGATAATCATGGCAAAAAATTTATTATCTTTCAAAAATTGCCAGACTTCTGCAGATAGGTCTGCATTTTTATGGGTGACTTCCCAGTCATCACACATTTTACATACCGTCTCTACCGGACCATCTAAGAAGAGTTGTTCTTCATCAGTTAGACGAGCCTTAGGAATGTTATGTAGGGTTTGCCAATTTGGATTACCACTAAAAATCTCACCATCCCACCAGACAGTGCCTGCATCAATAGCATCTTTTTCTGTACTCGACATTTCAGGCATAATTTTTTTGTAGATTTCTAGAATGGGCCTACTAATATATTCTTTGCGAACAGATTCAATATTAAGAGGCAAGGCTGCGATGAAAAATATTAGCCAAGTAACTCCACCTATCACACCTAAAATACTACCCAGTACCAACAAACAAAAAATTGCGACGGTTGCATTAAACAACTTTACTCGAAAGTAGCTCACAGCGCCTAATGTTGCCGTCACATATAAAAACCAAATTAAGATTTGCATAAATGCTCCAATAAATAGAGGTCAGACCAGATTTTTAACCATATATTTTCGTAAACTGAAAATCAAGTCCAAGGGGACATTCTTAACTATCATTTGAACAGATAATTTAGTGATGAATAGCATTTATAGGTAATGCATGTAATTAAAATAGTCTATATTTTGCTGGGATGTTCAGTTTTTACCTTTGAGTTGTGAATTTTCAGAGTTGAAATATTTTAAACGGATCTCGCCTTGTTCATCGCCATCTTTAAATTGTTTCAGCTTCACCAACTGGTAGTTTAGTTGAGGAGAAAACCAAGCAATGGTTTCTCTTGATGAATTTTTGCGCATGATTTTGACCTTGATGCCTTCAATCATACCAAAAGGTAAGTCAAGCTGTTCTTTGCCAACCACCTTTAACTCGTAATGGCGAAATTCTCCTCTGTTGTTCACGATATCATAAACAAATTCACGAGCCCCTGAGGCTAGCTTTAGTTGTACGTCTAATCGATAGAGTTGGTTATCTAATTGCCCTAACCATTCTATGGGTTGATCCTGATTGACTGTCACTTTTGAGTTTTCAGCATCAAAATGAATTTTTGTGCTTTTGTCTGAACCGGTACCGCTGCGATTATAAGCATAAGTTTGAGGATGTAATTGTTTATTGTGGAATGAAAAAAAGCTGGTCTCAGAACGAATGTCTGATAGAAAAAATGCTGATACTTTAGAGTAATAATCTAATGTATATAGATTGTTATCGTCAGCCTTAAGACTTAATTTAGCTTTCCCTAAATTTCTTCCAAATCGATAGACGACATATCCCGCTTCAAAACCTATTAACTGCTCGGTATTGGCATTTGCACGATTATGGGTACTAAAAGTCAGTCCCAAAGTTAAGATCATTGAAACAAGAATTATCGAATTACCCAATTGCATAACCTCCTTCAGCTAATATTTGATCGTCTAATACTGCTTTATTATCAAACATTTTCAGTCTATCTTCACAAAACCATTTAATCACAAGAGGGTACATTTGGCGTTCCTGTTGTTGAACTCGCTCGGCTAATTCTTGTGCATCCTGTTGTTCAAATACTGGCACCTTGGATTGCAACACCACTGGTCCACCATCCAATTCTGGAGTGACGAAGTGGACCGACGCACCATGCTCATCATCTCCAGCATCAATCGACCGCTGGTGGGTATGCAATCCTTTGTATTTAGGCAGCAAAGATGGATGTATATTCAACATCCTACCTTGAAATTGCTCAACAAAGGTAGGGGTAAAAATACGCATAAAACCAGCAAGTACAATTAAGTCTGGATTGTATTTGCTGATGCACAAAGCTAATTCAGCATCATACTCTTCACGGCTAGAAAAACTTTTATGATCAATAAAAAGCGCAGGAATACCAGCATTCTTAGCTCGAACTAATCCATACGCCGCTCCTTGGTTTGCAATAACAGCTGAAATTTTAGCATTAATTCTTTGTTGCGCAATGTCATCGATTATCGCTTGCAAGTTTGAACCATTGCCTGAAACCAACACCACAATACTCTTTTTAGATATTTGTGTTTTGTCCAACATTTGTGTTTTTTGCGCTTCTTGTTCGATCACTTAATTTATCTCAACCTGTTGTTCGGCTTCACTATTTTCTATACACCCAATCTGCCATGCGTTCTCACCAAGCTTATTCAGTATATCGATGGCTTGCACCGCCTTATCATTAGGCAAAGCAATGATTAAACCTACACCACAATTAAATGTGCGATACATTTCATGCGTCGTTACATTGCCCTTTTGTTGCAACCAATTAAATATTGCCGGCCATTGCCAGGATTTCGCATCAATGACTGCTTTTGTTCCTTTGGGCAGTACCCTTGGAATATTTTCCCAAAAACCGCCACCAGTAATATGTGATATGGCATTCACCTGCACTTGCTCTAATAAAGACAATACATTTTTGACATAAATGCGAGTCGGTTCAAGCAAATGTTCGGATAAGGGTGAGCCTTCTAACGTTTCGTTTGTATCACTTCCTGACACTTCTATAATTTTACGTATTAGTGAGTAACCATTGGAGTGCGGTCCAGAAGAAGCAAGAGCAATCAATGCATCTCCATGTGCTACTCGCGAGCCATCAATAACATCGTCAGCTTCGACAACACCTACACAAAACCCTGCAACATCATAATCTTCGCCATGGTACATACCCGGCATTTCGGCAGTTTCGCCACCTATTAATGCACAGCCTGCTAATTCACAGCCTTTGCCGATACCTGTTACAACTTCTGTTGCTGTATCTATATTTAATTTTCCGGTGGCATAGTAATCGAGGAAAAATAAAGGTTCAGCGCCCTGTACTATTAAGTCATTTACACACATGGCAACTAAATCAATGCCGATCCCAGCATGTTGTTTTAAGTCCATCGCCAACCTAAGTTTTGTTCCTACACCGTCCGTGCCTGATACTAAAAGTGGTTTCTTATATTTTTCTGGTAACGAACATAAAGCACCAAAACCACCCAAGCCGCCCCTGACCTCAGGCCTGTGTGTTTTTTTTGCGACCGATTTAATTCTATCGACAAGTTGGTTACCTGCATCAATATCAACCCCAGCGTCTTTGTAACTTAATGATGAGTTTTTATCGCTCACGAACTTTCTCCAATATGGCCGCAAAAATGAGGGCGGATTTTAGCAGCTTGCACAAATAATACCAGCGACAGATAGACTCAAATAACCCTGAAATTTTATTTTGAGGAAGTTTTGGCATATAGATTGATAAACAATTGATGAATTTTGTCTTTAAATAAAAGACAATAGTCCATATAGAATATTTAGAAATATGCTTTTAGGAGAATTGGCCCTGATGCCAATAAAATTAAACCCTCTGTTATCAGTGGTATTATTTGTATGGCTAATAAGCTGCCAGGGCGTTAAAGCCGCAGTTATTGATGATTTATATGATGCTAAGATTGCCGTTGATAACCAATCGCAGCAGACAAAAAAAAGCGCTTTTAGCCTAGCCTTTAGACAAGTACTTATTAAAGTTCGAGGTAACAACGACTTACTAACTGACCAGAAAATTAAAAGCGCTATAGTTAATGCGACTCGTTTTGTCAGATCCTACAGTTATGACAAGCAAGGATCACAACTCTATTTGGCGATAAATTTTGATCCCCAACGAGTAGAAGAATTAATCCGTAGTGCTGGTTTTGCTGTTTGGGATAAAAGGCGCCCAGACTCGATAATTTGGCTAGCAATTAAAGCATCTGATGATTCAGCAAGGCAAATCGTTATGCCATCTGAATTTTCAGAACTTTATCAACAATTAAACGAACGTGCCGCACAAAGAGGAATTATATTGATGGTTCCTTTATGGGACCTTGCTGATATCCAATCCTTGGGTGTGTATGATATCTGGGGCGGTTTTAGTACTCAGATTTCCCAAGCTAGTTATCGTTATGCCGTTCCTTCTGTGTTTTCTGCAAGAATTTACCTCACTGGTAGTCAATTTTCTGATGCTACGGTTAATAGTGTGGATGCAAATGTGAAGATGAGTTCACTATGGACAGCTGACTGGACCATGATAGAAGGAGGTAGTTTATTGGCAGGACAAGTTCAAGGAGATAACCCATTAATCATTGCTGAGAACTTAGTCAATGCGTTGGCTGACCAATTATCTTTGAAATACGCAATTGACTTTTCTCAAATTGAGCGAGTAGTTAATAAAGCACAAATTATCGTCAACAACATAAACTCGCTGACATATTACAGTCAAGCTTTAAATGCTTTAGAAAGTTTGAGCGTTGTTAATCATGCTACTTTGATAATGCAACAAGGTCCCCGTGCCACTTTTGAATTGGATTTACTGGGCGACGTTGATGACTTATCAAACGCATTAAGTTTAGACAATAAAATTAGACCTGTTGTTGATGACTTTGGTCAGCCTATTGCTGGATTGGAGTTCTTTTGGGTCAAGTAAATAACCAGCTGTCATTGCCTGTGGGTTTAAAAGACACCGATTCATTTGCCAGTTTTATTCCCGGCCAAAACGCTCAAGCCTGTAGCCATTTAAATGCATTATTGAGTCAATTTGAAACTAGAAAGGGTAATACTTGGCTAACTTATTTGTTTTCTGACTCGGGAATGGGTAAAAGTCATTTACTTTATGCCACATGCCAACAGGCAGAACTAGCAGATGAGACTTGTATCTATTTGAGCTTTAATGAGAAGCAGTATTTGTCTCCAGATGTATTATTGGGGTTTGAACATTACCGTTTGATTTGTCTTGATGATATTGAAAACTTGCAAGGTGAAAATGCTTGGCAGATAGCGGTATTTGATCTAATTAATAGGGTAAAAGAACAAGATAACAGCTGTTTGGTGATAACAGGAAACCAACCACCTAAACACTTATCCATAGAGTTACCTGACCTCATATCTAGGTTGTCTTGGGGCACTAATTTTCAACTTTTTTCACTGACAGACGAGCAGCGCAGGCAGGCTTTAATAGTTAAGGCTCAGCATAGAGGATTGAACATGTCAAAAGATGTGGCTAAGTATCTTGTCAATCATTGGCAGCGTGATATGCCAGCTTTGATAGCGTCTTTAGACATACTTGATGAGCAATCACTTAAACAACAGCGAAAACTCACCATACCTTTTGTTAAGGCTATTCTAAGCCTCTAGAGCAGCTTATTTGTTATCAATATCATTATTGTGGCCTTCGAAGGCTTGTTTTTCTTCTAAAAGTTCTTCTTTTAATTTTCGAATACCCAAGCCTAACTCACGACCTTTCACACGTGCGTAAAAGCTACAACCGGTAAAGAGTAAAGTACACAGTATAATCTCGACTAAGGCATACAAGCGCTCTCCTTCGACAGCATAAACAGCGGTTAAACCATGCAAAAGATAATACATGATAATAAAATTGGCCCATGCATGGGTATAGGGCTTACCTTGTATCAAACCTTTAGCCGGCAGTAAAATCGGCATTATCCAGAATAATAGGGTGAATATGGTTGACGTATTCTTGTCTATGGTTAAGAAAAAATGCCAAACCACTAACCAAATAATTAAAAGAATATAGCTTGTTAAGGTTAATTTTCGAAAAAATGTACTATTAAATGTCATGTTATTTGTCCCGTATACAGGTTAATGGTCTAATTTCGCTGCGAGTACTGCCAGCCTTCTACCTTGTTCGATACACAATGTTTGTTCTTCCAAAGTGAGTTTGTTTTTGCTGTCGCCTTGAGCTAGGTGAGTCACGCCGTATGGGCTACCTCCAGATGAGGTGGTATGCAATTCTGGGTTAGAGTAGGGCAATCCACATAATATCATGCCGTGATGGAACAAAGGGATCATCATAGTAAGTAAGGTTGATTCTTGACCGCCGTGCATACTGGATGTGGAGGTGAAAACGCAAGCGGGTTTATTTTCTAAGGTACCTGCCAACCACTGCGCACTGGTATCGTCCAAAAAATACTTCAGAGGCGCCGCCATATTACCGAATCGTGTTGGGCTTCCTAGTGCCATTGCACAACAATCATCTAGGTCTTGTTTTACCACATAAGGATCGCCTGAACTGGGCACAGGATGTTGCATACTTTGCAAATTGTCACTGACCTCAGGAACACAGCGCAAACGAGCTTCAAGCCCTGATTTTTCGACGCCTAATGCGATGCTGTTCGCCATCATTTGGGTTGCGCCGTGCCGGCTGTAATATAAAATCAGTACTACTTTATTCATAACACATCCAAAGTTTGACTCATAAAATGTCCAAGACAGACTCAGGGGGACGCCCAATTGCAGCTTTTCCGTTAAATAGCACAATTGGTCGCTCAATTAGCTTGGGCGAACTAAGCATTGCGTTAATGAGAGTTTCTTCTGATAAAGTTAAATTGATTAGATTTTGTTGTTTATAAGCCTCTTCACCTTTTCTCATTAATTGTCTCGCCGAAGAAAAACCCAACTGGTTAACAATAAGCGACAGCTCATCTGCACTAACTGGTGTTTTTAAATATTCAATAATGCGTGGCTCAAATCCTTTTTTTTGAAGTAACTCGAGAGTTTCCCGGCTTTTTGAGCACCGAGGGTTGTGTAATATTTTCAAATCTGTCATAAATTATTTTCACTTCGAATGAGAAATCGCATAGATACGTAGTATTCTACATTTTAATCAATTTGTTACGAGAGTAACCCGCATTTAGGACATTGTTATTTTGAAAAAAATCGTTATTTTACTGGCTGCGTTTATGGCTTTGTTGGTTGGTGTGTTGACTCAGCAAAACTTAAAAGTCGATTTTACTACACTTGATGGACAAGGACAGCGCTGGAGTCATTCCCAAGGGAATTGGAAAGTGGTCAATTATTTTGCCGAGTGGTGTGCACCATGCTTACGAGAAATGCCGGAGTTAAATCATTTTTATCATCAATATAATAATGAGATAGACATTTTTGCTGTCAGTTTTGACCCATTGAATAAAGAACAGCTCATAACCCTTCAACAAAAATACGATATTCAATTTCCTATCATAGATAAACTAAATAATCTTCCATGGGGCCGCCCACCTAATACTTTGCCAACAACATTTATACTTGATGCTAATGGTAAAGTGCAAAAAAAATTAAAAGGTGAGCAAAGTGCTGAAAAGCTGATGAACACCATTAATCTATTAAAGGCTTTGTAATCGTTCTTGCGCAGTTCTAAATTGCTCTATTCTGGCTCTTATGCGTTTTCTTTCAATATTACGTTCATCGGCAAAGTTATAGGCATTATGTAATTCATCAATTGCTCTTGGGTAGGCTGCAACCAATGCATACACTTCGGCTTTAACTTGATGCATCTCTAATTTTTGCTCGCTGTTGCTATAAGCATCTGAAAGTAACTCGTAGGCAAGTAAATTATCTGGGTTGATTAATAAATAATCTTTTAGCAATGTTGTGGCTCTTTCAAAATCTTTAGTTTTAATTAGCACATTAGCCAAATTTAAAGTTAACACTCTGTTGTAAGGTGCATGAACAATTTGTGCCGATAATTTATCAATCGCTTTTTGGTGTTGGTTCATTCCTATCGCAATATCAGTATAGGTATCCAGATAGAAGAGGTTATTGGGTTCGCGTTGTAAAAGACCATCTATTAGCTTGAGCGCTGGTTCAAATTGTTCTTCGGCTAAATAAGATAAAGCTAGGCCATATTCAGCAGCTTGTTTAAACACATAACTTTGCCTTTGTAATATGTCAGAAAAATATTCGATATTCCGCTTAGGATTAGCATAATAGCGAGCCAAAATTCTTGACTTAGCTAAATGAAAGTTAATGCTCTCAGGTATACTGCGTTGCCTGAATAATGCCGCTCGTGTTCGTGCATCTGCAATCCTTGATTCAGGTAAAGGGTGAGTAAGTAAAAATGCTAATGGCGTTGATTTAAGCCGGCTTTTTTCAGCTAAGATGCTAAAAAAGCTACTAGCACCATTCGGGTCAAACCCTGCATTAGCAAGTATACTAATACCAACCCTGTCTGCCTCTTTTTCGTTTTGTCTCGTATAATTAATTGAAGATTGTGCTGATGCTGCATTGCTTACAGATATAGCTGCCATACCTGCTTCAGGATTGACGACTGCTAGTAATATACTTCCCAGCAGACTTGCTATTTGCAAAGGTGATGATTTTTGCCTGGCCTCAATACTACGGGCTATGTGTCTTTGAGTGACGTGACTCACTTCATGGGCTAAGACTGATGCTAATTCAGACTCGTTTCTAGCATTAAAAATAAGCCCAGTATGAATACCTATATGTCCCCCAAAAAATGCGAAGGCATTAATATCTGGACTGTTAATGATAAAAAATTTGTAAGGAAATTTCACATTGTCTGCTTGTGCAACCAAACGATTCCCAATGTCTTGAATATACTCATCTAACAATGGGTCGTTAATGATGGGCGCTTGACCACGCAGTTGACGCATAAGCGCATCGCCAATCAGCACTTCTTTATCCAAACTGATTGCGCTAGATGCCACCACACCTATTTCTGGTAGGTTGTTTTTTGTGTTTACTGCACTAACGGATATAGTGCTGAGTACAAATATACTGAAAGCAAAAACAACGTTGTTAGCAATGGTTTTTATCATGGGTTAGGTCAAATTTAAGTTTGTCTAGATTATGTAACAGTACTAATCGATAAATACTTACGTATGTTATGGATCAATTACCTATCGATAAGTTCAATTTTACCTTAAATATTAAGTTTT
>CAZMDX010000237.1:0-3278 GCA_964564805.1 uncultured Pseudoalteromonas sp.
CTTATTGGTACTCGAAGAAAAATGCTTGTCCGGCTATTTTGTTTTCAAATATCTTGTCAATTCTTGTGTATTCTCTACATAAATGGCGACCAATAGGTTAATTGTATCGCTGATGTAAGGGTTCTGTTTAATCAACCTACGAAAAGTTACTCGCTTCGTAGTTGATTAGCCGTATTAAGCTTGCAAGTTACGCTATAAGATAAACGCTTCACGACAAATTGGTCGTATTTGCATACAGAACTGATTAATCCATCTATTTATTTTGAACATGCGTCACATGTTACAAGTCAAAAACATTATCACATTAAAGCACTGACACTGGCAAGACATTAAAATACTAGACATTTATCATAAAAATTCAGTTACAATAAGCTGCATATGACAGACTTAGCATTTCAAAAAGTTCAATTTGTTACTATCGATCCTGACCTTGAAGGGCAAAGAATAGATAATTATTTACGCACTTTCTTAAAAGGAGTGCCTAAAAGCCTTATTTATCGCATTTTACGCAAAGGCGAAGTACGAGTTAACAAAAAACGGGTCAAGCCCGAATACAAATTACAAGCCAACGATGAGTTGCGGATCCCGCCTGTTCGAGTATCCGAACCCACTGACTTACCTTCAACAAAATTAAATAAAGTATCGAGCTTAGAAAATCATATTCTTTATGAAGATGATTGCCTGATTGTGTTAAATAAACCTTCGGGCACAGCAGTGCATGGAGGCAGTGGTCTAAGCTTTGGTGTGATTGAAGCTCTCAGGGCACTTCGTCCGCAGCAAAAGTTTTTGGAATTAGTTCACAGATTAGACCGAGATACCTCAGGCTGCCTATTAATAGCTAAGAAACGTTCTGCTTTAAAAAATTTACACGAACAGTTAAGAGACAGAAAAGTAGATAAGCGTTATCAAGCGTTGGTTGCTGGAGAATGGCCTGTTAACCGCTTTAAAGTTAAAGCGTCTCTTTTAAAAAACACTTTAAAATCTGGTGAGCGAATCGTATTAGTTAATGAAGAAGGCAAACCATCTGAGACTCGTTACCGTATTTTAGAATCATTTAACCAAGCCACGTTGGTCGAAGCATCGCCTATTACTGGTCGTACACATCAAATTCGTGTGCATTGTTTGCATGCTGGTCACCCAATTGCAGCCGACAATAGATATGGTGATAGAGATTTCGATCAAAGGACACAAAAGATTGGTCTTAAACGGTTATTTCTTCACGCTCATTCATTGGCATTTATCCACCCTAATACCGATGAGCGCGTAAATTATAAAGCTCCACTGGAACCAAGTTTGATCGCCGTACTAAAAAGGTTGAGAAGTGAAGTATAAAGCAATTGTATTTGACTGGGATGGCACACTTATGGATTCAATAAGTAAAATTGTTGAAAGCATGCAATCCAGTGCCAAATATCTGGGGCTGCCTACTCCAAGTTTTGAACAAGCGAAAGATGTGATTGGAATTAGTTTGTTACCCGCTTTAAAACAATTGTTTGATATTCAAGACGAAAAAACTGCACTTGATCTAGTAGACACCTATAAGATGCATTTCAAAGAGCACACACAATTAATTAGTCCTCTTTTTAATGGTACGGTACCGTTACTAGAAAGTCTTAAACAACGAGGCTATATTTTAGCAGTTGCAACGGGTAAAGGTCGTCAAGGTTTAGAACACAATTGGCATCATTCAGATACAAAACATTTTTTTAGTGCCTCAAGAACCGCAGATGATGCAATAAGCAAACCTTCCCCTGACATGTTGCAACAAATTTTAATTGAATTAGATTTGACAGCAGACCAAGTCCTAATGGTTGGTGATACCACTTATGATATGGCGATGGCAGAAGCCATAAATATGGATCGTATTGGTGTTAGTTTTGGCGTGCATAGTGAAGACAGTTTACGAAAACACACACCTATTGCGGTAATTAATTCATTGGATGAGTTATTGTTACACGTCTGAATCGTTATTTATTTGCATGTATTCAAACAGGTCTACAGACATATTTTTAAACAGATCTATTAATGCAATCAAAGGTAAACCAATAAGAGTATTTGGATCTTTGCCGTTAAGTGATTCAAACAAAGCAATACCTAAACCTTCACATTTAAAGCTGCCGGCGCAGTCATAAGGCTGCTCAATTTTTAAGTAAGTGGAAATTTGCTCAGCAGTTAATGTTTTAAACACCACATCAAAAGTTTCGACTATTTGTTGCAACTGATCCGTCGCTTTATGAATTACACACAAGCCCGTGTGAAATTTTACCGTTTGGCCACTAAACATCATTAGTTGCTGTTTGGCTGAAGCAAAGTTTCCGGGCTTTCCTAACACCATTCCATTAAAACTGGCCAATTGATCTGAGCCAATGACAAAACTACTAACATGGGCTTTTTGTGCAGCAATAGTTAATGCTTTGTATTTTGCAAGACGCGCTACCTGATCATCAATTGATTCTCCCGGAATCGGAGATTCATCAATATCGGGTGCCCCACAAGTAAATGGAATATGCAATTTTTTTAAAATTGATTGTCGGTAGGGTGAACTCGAAGCCAGAATGATTTTCATAAATAATAGGTACTGTTTCTTAAAGTAATAATTAAAGCATATAAAATGCAAGACCTAGTGTCATTAACTATGATTTTCTTTGACTAAGCGAGGTTGTTTGTATAACATGCGCGCGCTATGCAGAGAGTGAAACTACCCAAACTGGTTGACCCAGTAAAAAACGCCACAATACGTTCCGATTACCGGGGGGTTATTTTGTCGTCTGAAATGCCGAGGTTAATTGGTGCAGTTGCTGATATTGCTAAAGAAATAGATGTTGAAATAAAGTTTGCAAAAGACGAGCAGGGTCTTACTTTTTTTCAAGGTCATATGGCATGTTCAACATCGCTTATCTGTGAGAGATGTAATGAAACCTTTGACCATCCAATGGATGTTGATTTTTCTTTTAGCCCCGTGCAGAGTGCTAAAGAAGAAGTCGAAGATGAGTTACCGGATGTTTACGAACCGGTTGAGGTCGATGACCAAGGAGAAATCAATTTATTTCAAACCCTTGAAGACGAACTGATTTTATCATTGCCTATTGTAGCCCTTCATGCAGAGAAGGATTGCAAACAAAAGCGCGATAATATGAGTTTCGGAAAAATTGAACCGATCGATGAACGTCCAAACCCGTTCGCGGTTTTGAAAGAACTTAAGCGAGACTAGGAGTAAAGTAATGGCTGTACAGAAGAGTAAAAAGACTCGTTCAAGACGTGGTATGCGTCGTTCACAC
>CAZMDX010000238.1:0-21138 GCA_964564805.1 uncultured Pseudoalteromonas sp.
AAAACAGTCTTCTACAGATACATATTTACCTGAATTTAGGTTGTTTAGCTTTCTCAGCATCCATTATAATAACTCACATTTGTGTGGATGAAGATCATAACCAGTTGTTTCTTAAGTTACTAAGTCACTGAGCATATTACTTAACAGAGCGAGTAAGCGGGTTTTTAGTTGTGAGTAAAAACATGAAAATTAGCAGGCAGAAAAAAGAACTAAATTAAAAACAAGCCTAAATGTAAAATACACAAAGATAAGACCCCTGCCAACACATCATCAATCATGATGCCAAAACCGCCATGTACATGTTTATCTAAATAACTGATTGGCCATGGTTTAAGAATATCAAAAAAACGAAACAGCACAAAACCAACAAGCACTGTTTGCCAGCTCAAAGGCACAGCGAGCATAGCGATCAGCATACCTGCGACTTCATCCCAAACGATGGACGAGTCATCATGTACACCCATGTCTTCGGCGGTTTTTCCGCAGATCCATATACCTGCCACACAGACTAATATCGTCACTATCAAATAGACTGAAAAACCAGTGTAATAGGATAACAGCACCACTAAAGGCAATGCGGCTAAAGTACCGAATGTGCCAGGCATTTTGGCAGCTAAACCACTACCAAATCCTAATGCCAAGAAGTGCACGGGATTAAACAAACTAACACGGCTGCGTATTTGTTTATTCATCATAGTGCCTCGTCTAGGTTGTAGTCATTAAAAATGTTCATAACCTTTTGCATTATACTCATACGGTTTATCAGCTAGACGCAACTCCAACTTACCCACATTACCTGTCAGGTGTCCGATATAAGTTGCGTGAACATTAGCATTGGCTAGTGTGGTTTCTAAGTACCCTTTTTGTTCTTCACTCACCGTGAATAAGAGCTCATAATCATCACCTGCACTTAAGGAGTAGTCAATAGCTTGGCTATATGCGACGGATTCTTTCAAGGCTAGTGACATGGGCAATTTATCAACATGTATGGTTGCACCACATTGAGATGCTTTAAGGATATGTTTTATATCGGATACCAAACCATCAGAAATATCGATACAAGAGCTAGCAATACGCCTTAAACTAGTCCCGACTAATAGTCGAGGAGTCGGGTAATTCAAACGATTAAGTAAAAAATCTTGATGGTTCAACTCATCAATTACACGTTTTTTTTGGGCAATATGTAGACCTAAACCTGCATCACCTAATGTGCCAGTAACATATACTGAATCACCTGGTTTGGCTTTACTTCTAGTCAAAGCTTGCTCAAAAGGTACAAATCCTTGTGCCGTTATGGTTATCGATAAAGGGCCCTGAACTGTGTCACCACCAATTAGCTGTACAGAATAATAAACAGCATATTCTTGAAGACCGTCAGAAAACGCCTCCAACCAATCTGTATCAATTGTGGGTAAACTCAAAGATAAACTTATCCAAGCAGGCTCAGCGCCCATGGCAGCTAAATCACTTAGATTAACCGCGATGGCTTTTTGTGCAATAGCGTGAGGAGGCGTATCAGCCAAAAAGTGCACACCACTTAGTAGTGTATCGGTGGTGGTAACTAAAGCTTGGCCTTGAGGGATGCGAGTAACAGCACCATCATCACCAATACCAATTATCACATCTTTACGTTGAATACTTTTTGCTTTAAAAAAGTCTTCAATTACATTAAATTCTTTCATTAATACTAACTTTATTTAAATCAGGTGAGGGAAAAGTTGGCCATTCCTTACTTCATTAGTTAGGACAACTCATCTTTACGCAGGGTCTTAATTGCTTTGTCTAACACACCGTTAACGAATTTATGACTTTCTTCTGCACCAAAAGATTTAGCCAGTTCGATAGCCTCATTAATGACAACCTTATAAGGCACATCAATTCTACTAACAAGTTCGTAAGTCGCGATTCTGAGAATAGCTTTTTCAACTGGGTCTAGTTCTTCAGGAAGGCGCCCAAGGTAAGGCTTAATCTTTTTATCTAGTTCAGCACAGTCTTTTACAACTGCTCGCAATAGCTCCAGAAAGTAATCAGTATCCACTTTCTTCATATCGTTGCTAGTAACAATACTCAGCTCTATTTGTTCAACAGGGTTTTTGCTCATCTGCCAAGAGTAAACAGCTTGTACTGCAAGTTCTCTGGCTAGACGGCGAGCTTTAGGTTTCACCTATTTAGCCCCTTCAATATTAGCAAAAACATTCACCATTTCTAGTGCGCTAATCGCGGCTTCTGCACCCTTATTACCCGCCTTAGTACCTGAACGTTCAATAGCTTGTTCAATACTGTCAGTAGTGATTACACCAAAAGAAATAGGGATCCCATATTCAAGGGATACCTTTGCTAATCCACTGTTACACTCTCCAGCGACAAATTCGAAGTGTGGTGTACCCCCACGGATGACTGCACCTAGCGCAATAATCGCATCATATTTGTTTTGTTCAGCAAGTTTTTTAGCGGTAATAGGTAACTCATATGCTCCTGGCACACGAACCAAAGTAATGTCTTGTTCATTCACTTCGCCATGCCTTTCAAGCGCATCTAGGGCTCCGTCAACTAAGCTTTCAACAACAAAACTGTTAAAACGAGATACGACAAGAGCAAACTTTTTGCCTGTTGCACGAATGTTGCCTTCAATAATATTCATCTAAAAACCTTACTATAAAATTCGGCGCGTAGTTTAGCACAACCGTAATGGGAAACACTGTGAATTTAAGTCTTAGATCTCGACATATTCAACCACTTCTAATCCATAACCAGATAAGGCATGGTACTTTTTAGGTTTGCTCATCAAACGCATTTTTTTAACACCTAAGCTAGCTAAAATTTGGCTGCCTATACCCACGGTTCTAGATGAGCCAGTCCATGGAGCATTAGCAGGTTTTTCACCCTTATCTTCAGCTTCAAATTGTTTGACTTGAGTTAGCAAGTCTTCATCTTTACCTAACAAAACTAAGATACCACCGTGATCAGCAATATACTTAATCGCTTGTGGTAGACCCATACTTCGAGAAATGGCTCGTTGGGAGCCCAACAAATCACTAAAACTATTAAGCAAATGCACCCTGACCAAAGCAGGGACATCACTATCGACTTCACCTTTACACATGGCAAAATGTACTTGATTATCAATCACATCTTTGTATGTAATTAGATCAAACTCGCCATATTGTGTTGGAAGCTTGCACTTCGCGACTTGTTGGATGGTGGTTTCGTTCAAATTTCGATATTCGATTAAATCAGCAATAGTGCCAATTTTCATGTCATGTTTGGCTGCAAAAACTTCTAGCTCTGGGCGTCTGGCCATACTGCCATCTTCGTTGAGTATTTCAACAATAACTGATGCAGGCTCACAACCTGCTAATCGCGCCAAGTCTATTCCGGCTTCCGTGTGCCCTGCGCGGTTTAAAACCCCACCCTCTTTACCAATTAACGGAAAAATATGTCCTGGTTGCACTATATTGCTTGCATTTGCGTCTTTTGATACGGCTGCCAAAACAGTTTTGGCTCTATCTGAAGCCGAAATACCTGTGGTAACACCCTCAGCCGCTTCAATCGAGACAGTAAAGTTAGTAGAAAATTGGGCACTATTATCGTCGACCATTAATGGTAACTTAAGCGCCCGACATCGCTCGGCAGTCATTGGTAAACAAACCAAGCCACGAGCATGAGTCACCATAAAGTTAATGGCTTCAGGAGTAACATGTTCAGCGGCCATGATGAGGTCGCCTTCGTTTTCTCTGTCTTCATCGTCCATTAAGATAACCATTTTACCTTGGCGGATGTCTTCGATAATCTCTTTGCTGCTATTTAATGGCATATTTTTACTTCTTTTTAATTTTTATTAAAGACGTCGGTGTCGCCTTTTAAACGAACCATTTCTGGTGATCTCTATTTTACCTTAAATAGCCGCTTTCTGCTAAAAAGGCTATGCTGATAATTTTTTTTACCGTAACTTGCCAACAAACATAATATCTCAATAAATGGGTTTGTAGTCAGGCCAATACATCAATGGTTAAGCCAATGATTTAAGGATTAAACAGTGCAGTCATTTTTATATCGTCACCTACTTGCCTAATGTCCGTCCAATTGAGGTCAATGACCTGATCCATCATTTCAATCTGCATTGTATCAAACAGATCTTGACCTGAAGACCCTATAATTTTTGGCGCTTGATATAAAATTAATTCATCAATAAGATTATTTTGTAATAACGCACCCGCAAGTTTTGCACCCGCTTCAACCCAAATTTGGTTTAACTGCATCTCACCTAACTTGCCCATCACTTTTTCTAAATCTAACTTATTTCCATTAAAAGGTGGTTGCCATTGACTAACATGTTGTTCAAATTGGTGCTTGCTAGGTTTCCCATTAACGAGCAAAACATTTCCGACGAGGTTATGTTCAAAAGTTTGTAAACAATTTAACGAAGGTGGCAACTGGTTACGTCCATCCAACAAGACACGTAAAGGTTGACGTAAGTCTTTTTGCGCTAGCACATCAGAACTTAGGTTAAGCTCACAATAACGAACATTCAGCATCGGATTGTCAGCGATGACTGTGCCAGAGCCTGATAAAATAGCGCAACTTCTGGCTCGGTGTCTCTGCACATCTTGCCTTGCAAGCGGACCAGTGATCCATTGACTTAAACCATTCGCTAAAGCAGTTTTACCATCCAAACTTGCCGCTAATTTAACCGTAACCCAGGGTTTTCCTGTTCGCATACGTTTAATAAAGCCACGATTAAGTTGTTCAGCTGAAGTTTGCATCAAACCATGTTCGGTTTTAATGCCTACTTTATCTAATTTTTCTAAACCTGTTCCAGATACCAGAGGATTGGGGTCAACCATAGCAACCACAACTCTTTTGACACCTGATGCAATTAACAAATCTGCACAAGGCCCAGTTTTACCGTAATGACTACACGGCTCTAATGTGACGTAGGCAGTCGCCCCTCTTGCATAATCGCCCGCTTGTTCTAAAGCGTGCACCTCTGCGTGAGCGGTACCCGATTTCTTATGCCAACCCTCACCTACAATGGCACCTTTATCACTGCTAATAACACAGCCCACATTCGGATTGGGAGCAGTGGTAAATATGCCACGTTTAGCTAATTGAATAGCTCTGGCCATCATTTGATGATCTGTCTTAGAAAATTGTGTCACACGTTACCAATAATAAAAAAACAAATAAAAATAATAACTAGAATGAAATCTAGTCGCCCATTCGCGCGATCTCTTCACCAAATTCACGAATGTCTTCAAATGAGCGGTACACAGATGCAAAACGTACGTAAGCAACTTTGTCGAGTACTTTCAATGCATCCATAATCAGATTTCCTAGAAACTCACTACTGACTTCGCGCTCACCTGTTGCACGTAAAGAAGATTTGAGACGACTAATACACAGCTCCACTTGTTCTGTGCTAACAGGTCGCTTTTCTAATGCTCGCTGTAACCCCGCTCGTAGTTTATCTTCATTAAAAGGTTCACGGGACCCATCACGCTTGACTATCCGAGGCATCACTAATTCTGCCATTTCAAAGGTAGTAAAACGTTCTTTACATACCGTGCACTCTCTTCTGCGTCTCACTTGACTTCCATCAGCCACCAGACGTGAATCGATTACTTTAGTTTCTTGTACAGAACAAAATGGACAAAACATAAATAATTTCAATTTAGAATAGTTAATGGACTAAATTAACAAAATTCGACTGCGAGTCATACTATAAGCAATGAAAAGCAACAAAAAAGCCGACTTTAGTCGGCTTTTCTGTATCGATTTAACAATAAATTATGCATAAACGGGAAATTGTTCACACAAATCGACGACTTCACTTTTTACACGTTTGATCACAGACTCATCATTGATGTTGTCCAATACATCACAAATCCAATTTGCCACTTGTTTGGCTTGTTCTTCTTTAAAACCGCGGCGGGTGATTGCTGGTGAGCCAAGACGTAGACCACTAGTGACAAAAGGAGAGCGAGGATCGTTAGGTACTGAATTTTTGTTTACCGTAATATTGGCACTACCTAATGCAGCATCCGCATCTTTACCTGAGTACTCTTTACCGATTAAGTCTAATAAAAACAAATGGTTTACTGTACCGCCAGAAACAACTTTATGGCCGCGTTCTTGTATTACCGCAGCCATTGCACTAGCGTTGAGTAACACTTGTTGTTGATAAACTTTAAATTCTGGCTCTAAAGCTTCTTTAAAAGCGACGGCTTTAGCAGCGATTACGTGACATAAAGGGCCACCTTGATTGCCGGGAAATACTGAGCTATTCAACCGCTTGTAAAGGACTTCATCACCACAAGCGGACAAAATTAAACCGCCACGAGGACCCGCTAACGTTTTGTGGGTGGTGGTAGTCACAACATGGGCGTGAGGCAGCGGACTTGGATAGACACCGGCAGCAACTAAGCCTGCAACGTGAGCCATATCCACTAGTAAATAAGCACCCACTTTATCCGCGATTTCACGGAATTTCTGCCAATCAACGATACCTGAATAAGCGGAAAAACCTGCAATAATCATCTTTGGTTTATGCTCAACAGCTAAAGCTTCAACTTGTACCATGTCAATTTCACCCGTTTCAGGATGCAATCCGTATTGGACAGCATTATATATTTTACCTGAAAAATTAACGTGTGAACCATGAGTCAAATGGCCTCCGTGGGCCAAACTCATACCCAGTACTGTGTCACCTGCATTAATCAAAGCCATAAACACAGCGGTGTTAGCTTGTGAGCCTGCATGGGGTTGCACGTTTGCATAGTCACAACCGAATAACTGTTTGGCTCTTTCAATCGCTAAATCTTCGGCGATATCTACGAACTCACAACCACCATAATAACGTTTGTGTGGATAACCCTCTGCATATTTATTAGTCAGCTGAGAGCCCTGGGCCTCCAAGACACGCGGACTACAATAGTTTTCAGAAGCGATCAGCTCAATATGATGCTCCTGACGTTGGTTTTCATCTTGAATTGCTTGAAACAATTCTGGGTCAAAATCAGCAATATTCATATCACGTGTTAGCATCTCTTTTCCTCAACAGCGGCGGTAATTAAAATTGGGGTAAACACACCCTAAATAAGCAGCGGGTAGTTTAGTTATTTTGAAAAATTTGTATAGTGGTATTGTGGTATGAGAAACAACCAAACATTGTAACGCTTTATGCACATAACATTTCCATTGATTAATTTGCTTCAATAGAATTTGGAAAGTGCACACCAATCTGTTCACGGATATTATCCATCACATCCAATACTCCTATGCTGTCGCGATGTGACATCGCATCACTGCACTGCATATTTTGCTCGATACACTGCATACTTTCTTCAATTTGATACTCAAACCCGTTAACTGGATGGGGTATATCTATACTTTTAATCAGCTTGTCATCACGATAAATATGGGCTGTATCAGTATCCCAAAAATATGCGGCTAGATTTATGTAGCCCTCTGTTCCTACAATTCTCATTGAATTGCTTGTTTGAGAAAGCATTGAACAAGTAAATTGAGCATAACGTCCAGAAGGGTAATACATATTTGCTAGTACGTGGCTGTCAACTTTTTGATCAGTTAATTGTCCCATGGCGACAATTTTATTAGGATGTTCCTGAAGAAAAAACTGACTAACGGTTATACTATAGATGCCTAAGTCCAGTAATGAACCACCAGCAAGTTCAGCTTTAAACAAACGACTATTCTTTCTATTTTGAAATGCAAAACCGATATCTGATTGAATGTATTGAATATCACCTATTATACCTTCTTTTAATAATTGTCTAATTTGCGACAAACAAGGCATAAAACGGCTCCACAACGCTTCCTGCAACAATAAATTATTACGTTGAGCTAGCGCGACTAATTTTTTCATTTGTTCGGAATTTACCGTACAAGGTTTCTCAACTAAGACATGTTTACCCGCTTCCAAGCACATTTTTGCTTGTTGATAATGGAAATTATGAGGAGTAGCAATGTAAATAATATCTATATCGGGATCAATTAACATTTGTTCGTAGTCTGAGTAGATTTTTTCAATATGATAAGTATTGGCAAAGTCAGTGGCACGCTCTTTTGAACGACTGGCCACCGCTAATACTTTACCCTTTTTTGACGACGCAATTGCTTTTGCAAATGTATTAGCAATATTTCCAGGGCCAATGATACCCCAATTAAAACTTTGCATATTTTACCTTGTTAACAACACCTTAATCAAAAATTCTACGATAGACGAACACAAATCACATCAATTATTAATAAAAAGTCGCACTTAATAAAATACAATACCTTTTACCCTGCTCCTCACTGAATTACACTATCTACATCTAAACTCAAAAAAGACAGTTATGGCTCAATACGTTTACAGCATGCTTCGTGTCGGTAAAGTGGTTCCACCCGGCAAACATATCTTAAAAAACATTTCTCTTAGCTTTTTCCCAGGAGCCAAAATTGGCGTATTGGGTTTAAATGGTTCTGGTAAATCCACTTTGCTAAAAATTATGGCTGGTATAGATACTGATATTGAAGGTGAAGCTATTCCTCAGACTGGGTTAAAAATAGGTTATTTACCCCAAGAGCCTCAATTAGACGAAAGCAAAGACGTGCGAGGTAACGTTGAAGAAGCGGTAGCTGATGTAGCACATGCTCTTAAACGTATTGATGAAGTATATGCTGCCTATGCTGAAGAAGACGCTGACTTTGATGCGTTAGCGAAAGAGCAAGGGGAACTTGAAGCCATTATTCAAAGTAAAGATGGTCACAATCTCGAAAATGCTTTAGAGCGCGCAGCCGATGCTTTACGCCTACCGCCTTGGGATGCTGACGTCAGCAAATTATCAGGGGGTGAACGCCGTCGAGTTGCTTTATGTAAGTTGCTACTCGAAAAACCCGAAATGTTACTACTCGACGAACCCACTAACCACTTGGATGCTGAGTCAGTGGCTTGGTTAGAACGTTTCTTACATGATTATGAAGGCACAGTGGTAGCGATTACCCACGACAGGTATTTCCTTGATAATGTAGCAGGCTGGATCCTTGAGCTTGACCGTGGCCAAGGAATTCCTTGGGAAGGTAACTACTCATCTTGGTTAGAACAAAAAGATGCTCGTCTTGAGAAAGAAGAAAAAACTGAAAGTGCCAGACAAAAATCAATCAAAACCGAACTAGAGTGGGTTCGTTCAAACGCTAAAGGTCGTCAGTCCAAAAGCAAAGCACGTATGGCTAGATTTGAGGAACTGAATACGGGTGATTACCAAAAACGTAATGAAACCAATGAGTTGTTTATCCCACCAGGCGAACGTTTAGGCGACAAAGTGTTTGAAGTAACAGGTCTTAAAAAATCTTATGGCGACCGACTATTAATTGATGACCTCACATTCAAAATGCCCAAAGGTGCCATTGTTGGGATCGTCGGTCCCAACGGGGCGGGTAAATCAACCTTATTCAAAATGCTCAGCGGCGACGAACAACCCGATGCCGGTGAAATTGATGTGGGTGAATCGGTACAGTTAGCCAGTGTCGATCAGTTTCGCGACCAAATGAATGGTGACAATACGGTCTATAAAGAAATATCTGATGATTCAGACATTATCCGTATTGGAAACTTTGAGCTAAATAGCCGCGCATACTGTGGGCGTTTCAATTTTAAAGGTTCTGATCAACAAAAGTTCATGAAAAACTTGTCCGGTGGTGAACGTAACCGTGTGCATTTAGCTAAATTATTAAAAGCGGGCGGCAACGTGTTGCTTCTCGATGAACCCACCAATGATTTGGATGTTGAAACGTTGCGCGCCTTAGAAAACGCTATTTTGGAATTTCCAGGTTGTGCCATGGTTATTTCACATGACAGGTGGTTCTTAGACAGAATAGCCACACACATAATGGATTATCGTGACGAAGGAAAAATAAACTTTTACGAAGGCAACTACACCGAGTATGCTGCGTGGTTAAAAGCCACTTATGGAACAGATGTGGTTGAACCTCATAGATTAAAGTATAAAAAGATCAGTAAGTAATATCAATATTCATAAAAAGGCGTGCATAGCGCCTTTTTATTTCTTACATTTTTAATCTTATTAAATAACAGGTCTGTTTTTTGACAATTATAGAAACTGTTTTACACATAAAATCATCTTAAAACGTTAGATAACAACAATATTACTGTGATGTATTAAAGGTAATAAAGACGCTAGAAAAAAATTAAATTAGTAAATTGATTAGATTAATAGAATATTTTTGCATGTCAGTAGAACGTATTTATGAATGCTTTGATAGACGACTCGACTTATTCAGCTTCTGACAAACTACATACTATTTAAACAAAAATAATAACAGCAATCGAAATATTAATCCCGTCCGAACATTCTCATTTGATAAGAAAAATGGGATTATTTCTAAAAACTTACCTTAGTATTTTTTTTTGAGGTTTTCCAGCTGCGCCAGATAAAAAAACCCTGCAAAACAGGGTTTTAGGAAATGTTAAGTTGGCGGCTGTCGTTGGAAATTAAGACGCCTCACAAGCATTAACTGAGCAATGAGAAAAACCTACCCTAGCCAACATAAGGAACATACCCACCATCAGCAGGTCCTTGACCATTTCCGCCTTCATCAGGTCCCTCACCTTGCTGCACTGATTGCTTACAGCCCAACAGCCCAAATTTGCTATGTGCACCCATCGTAATAGCGCCATTAGTGGCAAACATGCCACCACAATCTTCGAGCACACCACTTATCGTAGTATTTTCACCAGTAGTAATGTAGGTACCCGCAAAAATAGTGCCTATAAGAATTGAATTTGCACCTATGGTTGTGTAGCTGCCGGAGTTGAAGGTAATAGTACTGCCTGGAGCCACATTTTCATCTAGTTCTATTATCAAATTCGCACCAAAGCTTATGTAAGTGTCAACATTGATTAACCATTCTTCAGGCTCATCAGATAGCGCTCCTTTGAACGTGAGGGTTATACCCGCAGTCGTTGATAAAGCAGATGCATGATAGACTCCTGAGTCAAAATTTCTGCTCAAAGCAATGGTTGTGTCAAGTTCGTTGTAAGTCTGTGAAACCCTATCAGCTAGTGTTCTTTGCTTCTGAGTTAGCTCGTCTTTTCTAGTTGCAACTTCGCTCTTGAACTCGTCAATAAAACCTTGTGGGTCGACAAACTCTTTTTGATCGCCTCCAACAATTGCATTCATACCAAACGAAATGATAGTTCCAGCCTTGGCATCACCTTTCACTGAGGCATTCTGGCCAAGTACTATTGGACCAGTGACTGCTCGAACATGACCTTCCAATTCATCTTTACCAACTTGTGCATAAGCGCCAAGTGTCAATACAGTTGCGGCCGTCGCATTACCACCAACTTTAGCTAAAGCGCCTAGCTTTGCGTCTTTGCCAGAGGTAAGGTCACCTGATATTTCTGACTGTGCACCGATAAATACAGAATCTTCGGCTATAAGATTGCCAATGACTAGGGCAGTTGCACCCAACGTTGCAGCCTCACCAGCATTAAGATTGCCAGTTACTACTGCAGCTTTTTCGACCGTAACAGCAGCTCCAGCCAGTATACTGCCACGCACTTCAGCTGCCTCGCCAAGAGTAGTTGCAGCGACTGACTGAGTGTTTCCAGAGATACTTGAATATGCGCCCATTGTTATGGCCGCACCAGAATAGACTGCGGGCATGTACTTGGCATTTACAGGTACAGTTTCTTCATAATATTCAGTGAATTCACTGTACTGTTCAAACTCACTGTACTGTTCAAACTCACTGTACTGTCCAAACTCACTGTACTGTCCAAACTCACTGTACTGTTCAAACTCACTATACTGTTCAAACTCACTGTACTCATCGTGATCACTGTACTGAATACATTCAATACACTTATTGTATTCATCATTCTCACTAGGCACTGTATATTGGTTATTCTCGCCAAAAGTAGTGCTACTTATCAACATGGAGGCCAAAAATATAATCATTGCGCTATAACGAATCAATATATTTTGGCCCAAAGTAGAATGTTTCATTAAAATTCCTTAATACTGTCATTGTCTATCTTTAAGTTAAGATTGATATCTCTTATTAGAATAATTAATTCAGCTTAACTTCTATGGTTCTATCAAATAGCAAGATGATTGATGGAAAAATCTGAGTAACGATACATAGGTATAAAAATCTATAATTTTTATTACAAAACCTAGACTTAACTTGTAATGACCTTGACAACTTTTTGAACAAATTGGTCGCAAAAAGTCATAATATCCGTCTTAAATGGTTTGAATTAATACAAAATAGATTACAAATTTAGCAGCCGAATAATAAATATTCAGAGATACAAATTTTGAAAAGAACATATATTATCTCAATACACTGCGGCTACTTTTTTAATATGTTGCTGTTCAAAAGGTCATGATGACCATTAATAATCTGTTTATTGAAATTAGTGAGGTCATTATTGCTAGGCTTAATACATCAGAACCAGCAATAACTCCCTAAAAGTTGACAAATCAATAATCAATCAGACCTTTTTTAAAGTATATAATTTGCGTCCTAACTTTGATAAAAGGCGTTCGATATTAAAAAAAATCGATTACAAAGCGCTAAGCGCTTCTGTCAAACTCGACACACCAATAATTTCAATTCCTGCTGTACGCTGTTTTGGAACATTAGCTTTTGGAACAATAGCTCGTTTAAACCCATGTTTAGCGGCTTCACTAATTCTTTCTGAACCGTTCGGCACGGGTCTAATTTCGCCTGCTAGACCTACCTCACCAAAAGCAATCAGTTGTTTATCTAACACTTTATTTTGAAAACTGGACACTATGGCTAGCAACAACGCTAAATCAGCACTGGTTTCATTTACTTTTACCCCACCCACCACGTTCGTAAACACATCTTGATCGTTCATTTGCACATTGCCATGCCTGTGCAACACTGCTAATAACATTGCTAATCGGTTTTGATCCAATCCCACTGCCACACGACGTGGGTTAGCCATTTGTGAATAGTCCACCAGAGCCTGAATTTCTACCAATAATGGACGAGACCCCTCCCAAACCACCATAACAATACTACCAGGTGATTGCTGATCGTCACGACTGAGAAAAATAGCAGAAGGGTTGCTCACTTCTTTTAAACCTTTTTCGGTCATAGCAAATACACCCAGCTCATTCACAGCACCAAATCGATTTTTTTGACTTCTCAAAGTACGGTAACGACTATCACTTTCACCTTCAAGCATCATCGAACAATCAATACAATGCTCTAGTACCTTAGGTCCTGCCAAACTTCCGTCTTTGGTAACATGCCCAACCAAAAACATGGCAATGTGATGCTGTTTTGCAAACCGAGTCAAGTAAGCTGCACTTTCGCGCACTTGCGACACACTCCCGGGTGCCGACTGAACATCAGGTACTTGCATCACTTGAATAGAGTCAATCACCATGAGCTCCGGCTTATGCTGTAAAGCAAGGTCACAGATAACTTCAATATTCGTTTCAGCCAGCAATTTTAATTTGTCGTTAGGTAAACCAAGACGTTGTGCACGCATAGCAACTTGTTGTAAGGACTCCTCTCCTGTCACGTAAAGTGCATTTCTATTGCTTGCCATTTGACACATAACCTGAAGCAACATAGTACTTTTTCCCGCACCAGGAGAACCGCCGATCAATATAGCAGAACCCGGAACAATGCCACCACCCAAGACTCGGTCAAGCTCCTTATAACCTGATGCAAATCTGGGTAGAGCTTGCAAGTCTATACTGGCTAAAGACTCAACTTTAGCTTGAGTCTGACCTGAATAGCCGCCCGAATTGCGACCGTTTGAGATGTTAGTTGAAGACACCACAAACTCAGTAATAGTGTTCCATGTGTTGCAGTCGTTGCACTGCCCTTGCCAGCGGGGATATTCAGCTCCACAATCAGAGCACACATAAGCAGTTTTGCGTTTAGCCATATTATTAGTTATCTTATATTGTTGTATATTTTTAAGTTAAATTTAACTTTGTAATTTTACATCTTTTCAATAGGGAATAAGGTTTTATCCGTTATAGATTTTCATTTTTGTTGACAACGCAAAAAAAATTTTAATAACCAAGTCCATATCAATAATACTGAGTTACCCTAGAATTCATGAGCCAAGATTTAAAAGAATACCACGACATCATTGAAGAACTTAAGCCTATGATCAATGAGCCTGAGTTTAATCAGATATTGAATGAAGTTGCTGCAACAATTTCAAAGCAAAAACGTTTTTTGTTAAAAATGGAATTAATGCGTCTGGCTCGTCCATGTAGTCGTTTAATTGATTTGCGTGGCTTAGTTGATGGCGATTGCCAATTATATGAACATCAAGGCAAAAGCCATTATTTAGACGAACTTGCATTTGAAACGTTTGAACGCCAAGTCAGAATTTTTGGCGAATACACTTCGGGTGTCTATGAGGCAGTCACAAATACCGAAAATAACTTTCGGGTGAGATATAAAAAAGAACAACAAGCAACAAAAATAAAACAAAACACACTCGTTTCACTCGAACTAAAAAATGAAAGTTTCCAAGCTCCCCTGTTAAATTTTGGTACCTGTGCTCAAAGAGGCGAAGAAAGGATGAACTTTTCGGTGAACATAGAAATGTTTACTGAAATGAATAAAAGCATTAAAGCTACCACTATTGATGTATCGGTAAACGGGCTAAAAGTTAAAGTCAGTAAAAAATACGGGTTCAAACCTGAAGAACACCTTACAGTCCAATTTCGTGGACTAGAGAAAGAGTATACTCTCGATAAACGTCAATCCGTCGCTTATACTATTGTTGGTATCGAAAGATTCGATAATGAGCAAAGACTCAGCCTCAGACGCCAATTTAATGTGAGTGTCCGATCTTTTGACAAATTTTTTGAACGTTTTATTCATGGTAATAAACGCCGCTACAAAGTCAATTTAGACAATACAATTACTGCTATTCAAAATAAAACCTATGAGCAATATTACATTCCTAATTTTGCTTCCATTCCAGTTTTTATTGAACAAGTAGAAAACCGGTATGTTCCTAAATATGCCTTGGCTAATGATTGCAATAGAGAAGAAATTCAATATTGGGCAAATGAACTACAAGACTTAAAAATTGGGTATTTATTAACGGAAAAACGAATAAAACATGGACTTTCCCTTGCAAAGGGTCAACAAGAAATATTCATTTATGTATTTAATCATATTAAAAATGAAAAAATTTATTTTTACTCAGCGACACATATAGAGCTAGATGCCCAACCTAATTTAAAAGAATTATTTTTAGGTTATGGTTCACGCCAATTAAGTTGGCGGATCTACAAGTTACAATTTACGCAAGTAAATCCGGAACAAAGCTATCGCCCTCTGTCAATTGCCAACTCAGTTGACGACAAATTCAAAAGACGAAATAAAAAGCCATCACCACGTTTGATGTCACGATTAAAAAATATTAGTCATGTCGCCTTACTCACCAATATAACAGACGATCTAAGTACAGAGCACTATCAAAAATACAGAATACAACGTGAACAGCTGGCAGAACTAAAAGTATTTGGTCACCCACGAAATAAGCCACCCGCTTTAATCACTGTATATCGATTCAAGTATTTTAATCAGCGCAAAGAGACTCGTTTTTTGTTGCGGACTGCAGTTCAAGTCAGCGTCAATAATGTCCTATTTAAAGGCCATACTGAAGATATTTCAACTCAAGGTCTAAGGATAGAATTAGATAAATCTCTTCCTCAAACAGACATGTCCAGAATATTACTGAACTTCCCGCAACTTCAATCAGTCACTTCAAAATACGATTTGTCGGGTTTACCTTATGTCGTTAGGAATATATCTAAAGATGGGCACGTGCTCCATTTGCAAAGCCTTTTCACTGAAGGCAACAATATCGCTAAGCGTTTTTTTGAAACATTAATAAAATCAAACCACTCAAAACTAAGAGCTTACCGCAACGACGAAGAAGTACCAGGCATAGGCGAGGCATTGCGTAACATTTATTCCCATAACATCATTAATGTAGCGTACTTTTTACGCAAGGACAGCCTCGATTATGTACCTGATGCGGTGGCAACCTCATATTTAAACAATAGATTAACACAACTATTGCACTTTCAAGCGAAACCTGACCAGCTTAACTTATACCTGCTTTATCGAAACGCTAGGTTACATCAAGACTTTATTAATCACACGATGGCAAATTTAAAGCCTAATGATCTCCCTAATATGCGCGAATTATTTGTTGCCTTTGACCCCAGTAAAGAAGTTATACACGATGCTATAAACAGTTATTTTACTGAGCAGTTTACAAATACTGAGCAACGCAGACAGTTTATTACGCAGGCTTTACAAAATGGACAGTTCATTGCTGTAAAAGTATTTCTAGGACTTACCGGTAGACCCGACTTTGAAACCATGCAATCAGAACTCAACTACGTGAGCTCATACGCGTTGCATAAAGCTAAGTTACTTGAAGAACAGCTTTGGAATGTATCGGCGATGGGAGATATAATTGATGTAACTGACGAGGTATTAAGATGTTTTAAATTTTCAGAAAGCGTAATACTCTTAAACCATAAGTATCCAAAGACATACAGAACAAATCAGGCTAAAATTATACCACTTCTCGATGCCTGACATGAAAACATCCACCTGACCAAAGATTTTACTTGTTCTGTGTATAACGATTATTAGCCATCACTTATTAGACCTGCCCTGCTTTTAAGACCCATAATAAAGAGTCCAAGTCACCACGGCGAATAGCTATATCAGCTTGCTGTCGCACAATGGGTTTTGCGTGACATGCTACGCCCAACGCAGCGGCATTCATCATAATCAAATCATTGGCCCCATCACCCATCGCAATTGTCTGGCTAGTTGGAATAGACCATTTATTGGCTAAATTTTTAAGCGTTTGTGCTTTGGCATCGGCATCAACAATCATGCCTTGTAATTGGCCTGTTAGTTTTTTGTCTTGTATCACTAAACCATTAGCCACGACAGCATCAAGATTGAGTCGGTCTTGTAAATAATCAGCAAAGTAACTAAAACCACCTGAGGCAATCGCCACTTTCCAATCGTAGGATTTTAATATTTTTACTAAATTCACCACACCGGGCATAAGAGGTAGAGCATCTCGTACTTGTTGCAAAATTGATTCATCAGCACCTGCTAAGCAGGCGACGCGAGTACGTAGACTTTTTGCAAAATCTAACTTCCCCTGCATAGCCTGTGAAGTAACTGCTGAAACTTGTTCACCAACGCCAGCAAGAACAGCTATTTCATCAATACATTCGACCGCAATCACGGTGCTATCCATGTCCATCAATAACAGGCCTTGCTGGGTCAAGGAAGGCGTTTTATCAACCAAACACAGCTCAATACAAAAACGCTTTGCCACATTTTCCAATTGCTCATTCAGATTATCTTGGGCTTTCAGTACGACATGAGCACATATAGCAAAATCGCTGATACCGTCGACTTTAATCACTCTATAAAAATTAACATCGAAATAATCAGCTAATGCTTGAGTCGTTTGGGTCAATTGTTGTAAGTGTATACCCTGTGTAAAAATAACTAACTTGCTTATATGTGATTGGACAGAGGATGTAATAGACCCAGAGGAAAGTGTATGTTGTTCAATTAATGTTTTTGCGCTGTACAAGGTATCATCAACCAAAGTAAAGTCACTTAGATTTTGCTGGTAAATCAAGTCACTCAAATACAAATGGGATAACAAATTTTCAGCCGTGATTTTTAATTCAAACACTAGTGTATAACCATAATAATCATAATGAACACATGTTATCCAATGACATAACAGAATGCTATTGAGCTGTTATGCTTGTTTAAATTAAGTTAAGACATGTTTATATATTAAATAAGCAATGAAATTAAGCGACCATGAGTATAATCAACTTTTTGCAGACAAAATCCACGATTCGTTTATGAATATTAATATGCAACCTATTGGTAATATAAGCACACCTTACAAAGAAAAATTTGGTATACCTCGTCAACCTGGCTTAGTCAAAAGTGCGCAGGGAGTAATCACTTTTTTTGAAGCGTTTAACGATCCCAACTATCTACGTGGTATAGAGCAATTCAGTCATCTATGGTTATTATTTCATTTTCATCAAACAGCAGATAAGGGGCATTCACCCTTGGTACGCCCACCTCGTTTAGGAGGTAACCAAAAACTTGGCGTATTTGCTACGCGGAGCACTTTTAGACCCAACAGTATTGGTATGTCAGTGGTCGAATTTGGGACAGTGAGTTATCAAAACAAGCAACTTTGCCTCACTGTAAAAGGTATGGATTTATTAGACGGCACGCCTATTTTAGATGTAAAACCTTATATACCTTACGCGGATATTATTCCACAAGCGTTTGGAGGCGTGGCACAACTGACTCCAGAAGTAATGGTCGTCACTTTTACCACACAAGCAAAGAAGCAATTAAAAAGTCTTGAAAACCGTTACCCAGCATTAACCTCGCTTATTCAAGAGGTACTGAGTCAAGATCCTCGCCCCGCCTATCACAAGGATTCTCACATAGATAAAATTTACGGTATGGCTTTGTATGATCTCAACATACAATGGCAAGTTATTAACCAGCAAAATACGGTACTCACAATTACCTAATCGATGTGAAATAATATTTTAGGATTGAATCTGAACATGAATATCAAGCTCATCGGATAACGACGCTTATTCGTCCCAACTGGATATATCTTCTAAGCTTGTATCAAACTCACGAGCAATTCGAAAAGCGGTTTCTAGAAAGGGGGTAAATTGCCTTGCTCAATGGCTGCCACCGTTTGTCTGGTGCCCCTACTGAAGTACCTAATTCTGACTGTGTCATGGCACTTTTATTTTTACAATATTCACGTACTTTATTGGAAATAGGGAGTTTCTTCTTCAGACTAGATGGCTGTTCGATATAAAAAATTCGCAGTACGTTCTCAGTAAGCTGGCTGACAATTAGACCTGTAATCAATGTATAAAATAACTGCAAAACCTAAAATAGCGCCTGAAAAACTTGCAGCACGGTAAAAAATTCACCTTTATTTTTCATCTAATTTAGCTTTTGCTTCTTTCAGAGAAATGGCCGCAATGATTACATGTCTCATAATCGAGATTACTGCTGGTATACAAGTAAATTTGAACAATCCAGAAATAGCAGGAGATATCCAACTATCAAGGCTCAAAGATTGTGAAAATACTTCATAAAAATAAAGGCCGCCACCCATTAGCAATACAATAACCATTACGTAAGCTCATTTTTCTTGAAAAGACATAAACATACCTTTAAAGAATTGTTTAAAAACAATGTAAAAAATATTTAACATTGGCGCGGTTATAGCATTCATTAATGTCAAATGTTTTTAACATCAGATTCTAAAACTACTACCAACACAAGTGCCTCAAATTTTGTGTTTTATTTTAGTCAACGTTAAATTTATTACATCCCTACCACTTATTATTGTCTCCATTACACAACAAAACATCTAAAGGATGCGGCAAGGAATATTTTAATGGTCAATGCATACCAATACATAACAGGTCCTTCAAGTGAGCGAAGATAAGCAAACACCTAAAATAATTGAACGATACCGGCAATAATGGCTTTAGCCAAGATAAGCCTACTGTTAGAATAAATTCTGTTTTTTACTTCAAACCCAGAGATTTTATCGTTCATGCGCACTAGCCAATATTTGTTATCCACACAAAAAGAAACCCCAGCCGACGCAGAAGTCATTAGCCATCAATTAATGTTACGTGCAGGTATGGTCAGAAAATTAGCTGCTGGTTTGTATACTTGGCTACCATCAGGTTTACGTGTGCTTAATAAAGTAGCAAATATAGTTCGTGATGAAATGAATAAAGCAGGCTCAATAGAGATGCTGATGCCTGTCGTTCAACCTGCCGACTTATGGCAAGAGTCAGGTCGATGGGAAGAATACGGACCTGAATTATTACGGATAAAAGACAGACAATCTCGTGATTTTGTTTTAGGTCCAACTCATGAAGAAGTTATCACCTCGTTAGTCAAAAACGAAGTGAATAGCTACAAACAACTACCACTTAACTTATATCAAGTTCAAACTAAATTCCGAGACGAAATCCGCCCTAGATTTGGCATTATGCGCAGCCGAGAATTCATTATGAAAGATGCCTATTCATTTCACATCGATCAAAGTTGCTTAGAAACGACGTATCAAAACATGTATCAAGCCTATTGCAACATTTTTGAACGTGTTGGTTTAGATTTCCGTCCAGTAATTGCTGATAATGGCTCTATTGGCGGTAATGCCTCTCATGAATTTCATGTATTAGCAGAGTCAGGCGAAGATGATATAGCATTTAGTAATGGCTCTGACTACGCTGCCAACATAGAAATGGCCAGTGCTCTAGCGCCAATTGGCGACTGTCCTATAGGTACTCAAAACCTAGAAAAAGTGGCTACGCCAGAGCAAAAGACTATCGAAGCTGTTTCAGCATTTTTAGAGGTGGCTGCTGAGCAAACGGTTAAAACACTTATTGTATTAGCTGAACCAGACAAAAAAGGCAAACATGGATTAGTTGCATTAGTATTACGCGGTGATCACCAACTCAACGAAGTCAAAGCAGAAAAACTAGCTGGCATATTTACTCCACTTTCCATGGCAAGTGAACAACAGATAGAAGATACGCTGCACTGTTCCATCGGCTCACTTGGACCGGTTGGTATGACAATACCAATAGTTGTTGATGCTAGTGCTGCTCATTTATCTGACTTTGTTTGTGGGGCCAATGAAGAAGGTTTTCACTACGTAGGTACAAACTGGTCAAGAGACACAGCTGAATTTGAAATCGCGGATATTCGTAATGTGATAACAGGTGATGTATCGCCAGACGGCAAAGGTACGTTAGAAATTAAACGTGGTATTGAAGTAGGTCACATATTTCAATTAGGCGATAAATACTCACAAGCCATGAACTGCGGCGTGTTGGACGAAAACGGAAAACACAAAATACTTAATATGGGCTGTTATGGTATTGGTGTATCACGCATAGTCGCTGCAGCAATTGAACAAAACCATGATAAATATGGGATCATCTGGCCTGACGCCATTGC
>CAZMDX010000239.1:0-9237 GCA_964564805.1 uncultured Pseudoalteromonas sp.
AATAATAATGTTAAAAGTTATATTCCAGTTATTAAGTGTAAGTTTAATGCTGGTGATAAAGAATATGAGGGGGCAGAGTATGATTTTAGTGCTAGTTACACCTCCAAGGATGTTGCAAATGAAAAGCTTGATGCGGTCAAAAATATGACGCCTCTTATGATCTACTACAAACCTTCGGACCC
Organism: uncultured Pseudoalteromonas sp.; assembly: GCA_964564805.1. Taxonomy (GTDB): domain Bacteria; phylum Pseudomonadota; class Gammaproteobacteria; order Enterobacterales; family Alteromonadaceae; genus Paraglaciecola. The sequence goes on from CAZMDX010000239.1 coordinate 183, forward strand.
TGCGATTAATGTTATCAATCCAGGAGTTTATTCTGTACATTATTTTCGATTTATCATCGGGGCAATGATGGTTGTTATGCCTATTTTAATTTGGTCAGGTATTGTCGTGTGGAAGTAAATATAACAAGAATTTCAAGAGGGACAAAATAAAGTTGGCTGTTTTGTTCACTCCGTTCACCTATTTTAGCCAACTAAATTTTGCCTCTTAACAGGGCGTTATGTTTTTGAATATGTCTGCAATTTAAATTTTTCAGCTTCAGCACTGATCATTGCGTAAGACTTTATATTGCCCTTGCGCTTTGCATACATAGCCTCTTCAGGTTTACTTTCATAAAGTTTGCCTAATTTTTTAAATGGGTCTTTCCTAAATATTGAAAACATACACATTACGTAATGTGTTTTGGTTTAAATAAATACTAAAAAGAATGAGTAAACTAAATGACAAGATTCTTAGCGTTAATATTTACCGTTTCACTCACCTCTTGCACATCTCAACCTTATACAAAGACTCATGCCCCTTTTGATGGTGTTAAATTTGATAACATTGAGCCTTTTGAAGATAAAAGTATATTTGATCTTCTCAGTTGGACAATGGGGAGTATGAGTGAATCTACTCCTTGGCCAGATAAAGTTGACTCCAAACAGTTTAAACCTGATAGCCAAAGATCAGTAAAACCAATTATTACAGTAATCAACCATGCATCAGTGCTTATTCAGGTTGATAATTTAAACATATTAACAGATCCTCATTATTCACTCAGGGCCTCACCAGTTCAATTCGCTGGACCTAAGAGAGTCGTTAAACCTGGTATCGCCTTTGATGATCTGCCTTCAATAGATATCGTGCTTATATCTCATAATCATTACGATCATCTAGATCTTGATACGCTCAAACGCTTAGAAGATAGAGATGCTCCCAAATTCATTGCAGGCTTGAAAACAAAGTCTTTTCTAGAAGATAATGGAATTAAAGCTGCTATCGATCTGGATTGGTGGCAAAGCATAACAGCTAATAAAACTAAGATTACTTTTGTTCCTTCACAACATTGGTCGGCTAGAGGCATATTCGATAAAAGAGAAATGCTTTGGGGTGGGTTCTACATCGAGAATTCTTATAAGATCTATTTTGCTGGAGATACAGGATACGGAAAGTTCTTTAAAAAAATTAAAGAGAAGCTCGGTGCACCGGATCTTTCTTTGATTCCAATTGGCGCGTATGAGCCTAGATGGTTCATGAAAGATGCCCATCTTAACCCAAAGGACTCTCTACAAGCATTTCAAGATCTACAGAGTAAAAAGATGATCGGCATTCACTTTGGGACTTTTAAGTTAACTGATGAGGGATACACTGATCCAATTGATACTCTTAATGAAGAAATTAAGAAATTAAACATGGATCCTCTAAAAATAATTATTCCTACTTTTGGAAAGCCTTATTCAATTGAGGTTATATTAGAGTAATTTCACTATTGATAGCACTTATATATTTTATGTTTAATAAACATAACAAGTCACTTAAAAGGACAAATAACAGTTGGTTTTTGCTCCTGCGTCGCTTATTTTAACGAACTATCATTTGCCTTTTAGTTCGACGTTAGCAGAAGCAAAGGAATATATGCCCAGTTTTGAAATGAAAACTCAGTTGACCGTAAGTGCAAATGAATTGGCTCATGACACTTTAAATATGTCAGGTATAAATTATGAACTTGGGCCATTACTAAAAATGTCAGCTCCGGATAAGTGGCAATCAAAACCAATCACCGACTGGCCAACTAATCAAAGTTTATTTATTAGCACAATTTTATTGCTGGGTTTAATTCCAATAGATCGTCATTATTTCAATTTCAAAAAAATTGATAGTTTCGGGTTCAACGAAAACTCGAAGAGTTTAATGAATACACTGTGGTCACATGAACGTTTAATCAAAAGTAATGGTACTGGCTCAGTAATAACGGATGTAATAATTTATAAAAGTAAACTGGTTATTTTAGGTAATCTTATTATGCCAATTTATAAAGCTATTTTTAAACACAGGCATAATAGATTGAGAGCTAAATATTCTAACTAATCAGCTAACAAGAAGCTCAAATCGGACAAAAGTTGTTGTCACTTTTTTGTTAAGAAACGCAAAAAAACTACCACCAACTTTGCCGTTTGGCTTGGCGTTAGGCATACATAAGGTTTTGGCTTAAATGGAAAGTTTTCAGTATAAAATCCTTATAGCAATACCGAACGAAAATTGGGAAATAATTCTTAAGTTTGATTCTGGTGAATATAGAAAATTTTCAGCATCCACTGCGAGGAAAGATTTTGGTTACTTATTTTTAGCATCACCACCAAAGTTTAAAGCATTTTCATTTTGTGAAGATCGCATTACCTGGGATGAAGGTGGGGAAGTTCAAGCTCATTACCTTTATGACAACTCTATTCCTGTCACGATCGAAGATTTATCTTTTCAATCGCTAAGAATTAGCTATAAAAATCAAGCTCCAACAGAAAAGCATTCCGAACATCATGTTTATGGTGTATCTATCAGGCCTTTTCACACCTCAAAACCATTCTCGTTAGGTGAGTCTATCGGTGGTGGTATCGGTGACATAGGAGGCTCACATAACTATAGTCTTAGTGAGCTTTTAGCATTAGATAACTGGAAGTGGTATTTTGAAATGTCTGGCTGTGCTTGGGCTGTTGAGGTTATTGAAAAATCGCAGCCATTGAGTGCTTTACTAAATGAGCTTGTTGAAACCACAAAGCATACAAACGGTATGCCTAACAAGTTATTGAAAAGGACAAAAAACAGTTGGTTTTTACTCCTTCGTCGCTTATTTTAACCAACTATTTTATTGCCTCTTAATGAGGCGTTAAACCTTAAGGATAAGTAATGGAAGATTTAGAGTATGCAGGGTTTTGGGTTAGGACGGGAGCCGCATTAATAGACACTATCTTGATGCTCATAATTATTATTCCGATATTGACTCTAATTTATGGTTCAGATTACTGGGCAAGTGAGTCGTTTTTTTTGGGGATTTGGGATCTTGTTTTTAACTATATATTTCCAGCCATTGCGGTCATTTTATTCTGGCTATATAAATCTGCAACGCCGGGTAAAATGGCTTTAAAATTAAGTATTGTCGATGCAAAAACAGGAGGAAAAGCTTCTACAGATCGACTCATAGGCCGTTATTTTGCATACTACATTTCGATGATTCCTTTTTTTCTTGGAATAATATGGGTAGGTATCGATAAGCGGAAACAAGGTTGGCATGATAAATTGGCGGGAACTGTTGTGGTAAAAAACACGGCAAAAGAGACTGTGCAATTTGAGGGGCAGGTTTAACGCAGACGCAGTAAAGCTGTTGTTTGAGGCGTTAAATGCCAAGAATATAAGACTATATCCGGATTGCCCATGAAACCTGATTTATCCGTTGCCATACCTGCACATAACGAAGAAAAATATATCACCCGGTGCATAGAAAGTATCTATTTGTCAGCTAACTTGGCTGGGTGTACAGTGGAAGTTGTCGTTGCGCTGAATCGCTGTACAGATCAGACACAAAATATCGCCGAGTCACTTGGCGCGCGCTGCGTGGTTAACGACACAAAGTGCATCGCAACAGTGCGAAATGCTGCGGTTTGGGCGACCTCAGCACCAGCTGTTGTAACTTTGGATGCTGACAGTTGGATGTCTTCCAACACTGTAGCCGAAGTTATCAAGCATATCAGCGACAGCCGATACATCGGGGGCGGGACAGCTACATGGCCTGAGAGGTTCTCAGTTGGTATTCTGTTCAGCGTCCTTTCAATTGTCCCTTACGTGATAAAGCGCGGCGTTTCAGCTGGAATGTTTTGGTTCTTGCGTAAGTCGTTTGATGAAATTGGAGGCTTTGACGAGTCACTGGTAAGCCTCGAAGATCTTGATTTTGCTCGTCGTCTGAAGGCTTATGGTAAATCTAAAGGCCAACGATACGGAACAATTCGTCGCAATGGCATCACAACATCTTGCCGCAAATTCGACAAATTTGGAGATTGGTATCTTTTTAACAATCCCCGACTCGTGAGAGAATTATTCACTGGATCAAATCAACGTGCTGCTGATCACTTCTATTACGACGATCAACGATGACATGAGCACAGCACTTAACAAAAACATCCAGCGGAGCTCAGCAAATGACGCCTAGTCTCGCTGATGTTGGCGTTAGGCAAAATGACTTTTAATCCTTAAATAATGTGGGAGTGTCATGGAAACTACAAACAGGAAAGTAATTATGAAACGAATTATATTACTTCTATTTTTTATTGGGTTTATACAGGGTTGCCAGATCAATAATGACTATACGGAAAAAGGTTTATCAAATGGTGCTGCCCCAACTATTCAATTTGGTACTAGTTGTAGACTAAATTATTGCAGCGACTGTAGGGTTAACTCCTGCCCAATAGGTAGACAGGAATTAGTGGGAGCGACTTGCTCATGCGGGATCCATAATGGGGTCGTAAGTCAGTGACCTAACAAACACATCAACCTGACTCCGCATGCAGGCCAGTTTTTGCAAAACAAACGGCGCAAAAAAGCGTCCAATTTGCTCCGCCGTTTATGCGCAGCATTATGTGCTAAAAGTGTATAATCCGTATGCCTGAATATTTCATATTTATGTTTACGTCAATGATAGGATTAAATTAAATAGGTTATGTTTATGCTCAAATATTTTAGGATTATCAGTGTTGCTGAGGGCTTGTCATTCTTAGCAATTTTGAGTGTTACGTTTGGTATGATAAGCAGAGAGTTCGTTTCTTATCTTGGCATGTTGCATGGTGTTTTGTTCATGCTTTACATTGCGCTATCGTTTGTTGTAGCCAAGAAAAGGGGCTGGTCTATTCTATTTTGGATAGCATTGTTTTTAGCTTCTATTGTTCCGTTCGCTTTTATTATTATCGAACTGTTATTGCGAAAAGAATCCACGAAACAAGCATTGTCCGAAGCATAATATAATCAAGGGTGTGTCTACATCATGCCAAGAGCACACATAGCAAGCACTTCAAACGGTACAAAAACAGTTGGTTAGGTTCCGCTTCACTTCAAATTTTAACCAACTATTTTTGTCCTCTTAAGGAAGTTGGGCGAATGGAACCAAATTACAATAAATATACCCTTGATGAACTATATGATGTTGAAGCCAACGTCGATTCAAATAGATATCCTGAGAGGTTGCAAAATATTCAATCTGAAATTAAAAACAGAGGGTCATCTACACCATTAGTCGAGAAAAGCCAGTCTATTGTAGATATCGAAGATGCAGGAGTTCATTTAACTCTTGATAAAGTTGATGATGATTTGTTTGAGTTTAAATTATCTATCACTTACAACTTTCTGTTCTCATATCAAAAAACTTGGTACAAGATGGCGCTCAATTCTAAAGATTTAAATACTTTAATTCATAGCTTAAAAAACGGGATCAAATCTTGGCATGGAAATGGTGACTTGTGGGGTGCAAATAAGATATTTGTAAAAAAACAAGTGGCGCCATTTCAATTTAGGGATGTACGACTGTATCGGAGATGGTTTATTTTTGGTTTTAATATAGTACCTACAACTTTATCCAATCTGGTTTTAGAAGCATTGTATAAAGTCGAATTATAACAAATTGCCCAAGTTCGCCCAACAACATTCGCATTTGCCCCTTGGCAAAGCGTTATAAGCATTGGGATAGTCATGAAGCATCACTTTGGGGATCATTTAGATCGAAATGATAATTATTGGCCGATAATACCTAACATAGACCGTTATGAATATAATATCTGCGATATTCCAAGTGGTAGTAGAGAAATCACAATTGTTACAATCATTAAAGACGATAGTAACTGGGATATAATATTTACTCTTCCAAATCTAGAAGAATTAACATTACATGAACCTAGTAAAGAACAGGTGGAAAGTGTTTATAGATTGGGGCAATTAAAACGATTAAAAATCACCCATGCTCGACCAAAAGATATTGATTAATTTAGAAGAGCTTGTTTTAGAATATGTTTCAGGGTTTTCTGATTTATCTCCATGATGTAAATTACCAAAACTAAAATCTGTTCATTTTGAAAACTTACGAAGAGTGTCAGACTTCACAGGCCTTTCTGGTCTTAATAGTTTAAAGTATTTAATCATAGATGGTAATTTTGATTGGAAACAGCCAATTTCAAGTTTCGAATTCCTTTACGGCTTGCCAAATTTAGAGATTTTTGATTTAGGTCAAGTTATTAACAAAACACCTTCTCCAGCATTACTTCCAGCACTATCTCTAAATAAGCTTAAATGTTTTAGAGTTTCATGGACAATGTTGCAAGCCGAAGAATATGCTTTATTGGAAGTTGGTTTGCCAAATGTAGAAGGAACTTTACGAGGGCCTTACACAAGGTACGCATATTCAACAATCCGATTACCGTGCGATGATATACGAGCTCATTTATCAGAAAACTGAATTAAACAGAACCACTCCGAAGTAAATATTCATTATACGGGAGAGCGACATATAGGTGACCCGAATGATACTTGGCTTGAGTTTACGGGGGAAGAAAGCAGGTAGGACTAAAGTTGGATTTACCCAAAGAAATAGAAAAGAGTGAAGCTTATGCCTGTAAGTATGAAGCAATGAAAGCAAAACAAATCATTGTTGATTGTAAGTTCGATGAAAGATGCTTATAACAACACGCCCTAAGGTGGACAACTAGTAAAATTTAGTTATTTATTGCATATTTCAATAGCGGCGAACCTCTTTTTTTTTTAATGCCTCTAAGTATTTTGATTCGCCGTAGGGAATTTTTGTCTTCCAGCACCTAAAGACTATTCTAATCCACTTAAAAGCTAGCGCTCTGATGATGCTGTTATGTGGATTTTATTTACTTTTTTATCGATCGTAATACGCTTTTTCCAAAACGAATACCGTGTAGAAAAACTAGCCTATTCAACAAATATTTACCTTAAAAAGGTAGAACAGCTTTAACGCCAGTGCGTCCACATTTACTTGCCACTTCGCTCAATAACAGCTGCAATCACTGCGTGTTTTTGCAGTTCAGACGCATTATGATAACGGTCTCTATTACAGTCAAAAGACACCAATAAATGTGGGGCAAGTTGTGGTCCTGCACCAGAAAGGCTATCAAAAATAACATTGTCCTGTTGTGCTTTGTAGGTGGTTTGCAAAGCGGTTAGCTTTTTAGTTCGTCACCGCCGATTACTAAAAAAGCAATGAATACAAAATAAAATATACCCACAATTTTTAATAAAAGATAAAACTAAATGATCAACTTACCTAAGTTCACAATAAGAAAATAGTACTATTTATATATCTCAAACTTTGGTGTTTATCCGGCTTTAGTCCATTATATTAAGACGAACGTTATATCCGATTATTAATAATTTTCATCCAAGCAAAAAAACCTCATATTTATTGTTAATGACAACACCTTAAATAAAGAGAAAATTTTCTTATGAATATTAAAAATTTAGTAAAAGCAGTGATAGCAACCATTGGTTTAACCGCCCTTTTGAGTGCACCTACATTTGCCGGTGAGCCCGCAAAAAGTTTATTAACACCAGATAACCACTCTCTAATTTTGGTTGACCATCAACCGCAAATGGCTTTTGCTGTTGCATCTCATGACATCTCTCAACTAAGAAATAATGTAACTGGATTAGCAAAATCAGCAAAAGTTTTCAATGTACCTACAATATTAACTACTGTAGCTGAGAAGTCATTTGCCGGTCCGTTATTTTCAGAAATTCAGGCTGTCTTTCCAGATCAAAAACCTATTGACCGTTCTACAATGAATAGTTGGGAAGATGATCGAATTACCGATAAAGTAAAATCATTTAAAAAAGATAAAGTTGTTATTGCAGCACTTTGGACTGAGGTATGTGGCGTAGGCGCTGTATTATCAGCTCTAGAAGATGGTTATGAGGTGTTCTTTGTAACTGATGCCTCCGGTGGTGTCTCAAAAGAAGCACATGATATGGCCGTTCTTCGTATGATCCAAGCGGGCGCAATACCTGTTACTTGGATGCAATACTTGCTTGAATTGCAACGTGACTGGGCTCGTACTGACACATATGCAGAAGTTACTGGTATTGCTAAAGAACATGGTGGTGGGTACGGCTTAGGCATCATTTACGCTTCTGAAATGTTCAATGCCAAAGAAGCACACTAGATATAAATCTTAATTTATGTAGAAGGCCACGTTAGTGGCCTTTTTTAGTAGCGACCAAGCGAACTTTAAATATCAGTGCCGTATTGTTGTTGATAACTTCACTTGGCAGCATAGCGGGTGATGTGGTTAAAGGTAAAGAATGGTCTGCTTATTACATGGGTTGTCATGATGAGTATGGCATAGCTCCTCACCTTCAACGCAAAATATTATAGGACAATATAAGGAGTATTTGGAATACACGCTAAAAGCCTATCGAAACGTTACTCGTCAAGGTGGTCTGGCTATAATAATGCAAGCCAACGTTAGAACACTCTCAGCTCAAGATATCAGTGATTTAGCAACTTACCTTTTAAATTTACCAGGAAAATTCAACAAAACCTCTTCAAAAATAGGATTAACATATGAAAAATATTAACAGTGCATTAGTTTGCGCAATTTTTTCGCTATGGTCATTTCAGGCATTAAGTGTTGATATGATTGTACACAACGCAAAAATCAAAACGTTTAAAGGTGAAAGTTATTCTAGTTTTGCCGTCGATGACGGCGTATTTGTCAAACTATCTAACGATGATAAGTCAATAATTGCTACGCATTCTGAAGATACAATAATTATTGACGCTAAAGGAAAACGAATAATACCCGGATTAAACGATTCTCATACTCATGTGGTTCGGGGGGGAAGATTTTATAACTTAGAAACCCGTTGGGAAGGTATCAGTACACTTTCTGAAGGCTTAAAACTCATTGAAAAAAACGCAAAAGTCACACCCGATGGACATTGGGTAAGAGTGATTGGCGGATGGAGCCCATATCAGTTTAAAGAGAAACGTTTGCCAACGTCAGACGAGCTAACCAAAGCGGC
>CAZMDX010000240.1:0-21261 GCA_964564805.1 uncultured Pseudoalteromonas sp.
AAATTATTACTTAAACAGGCACTCATCTTAAAATTTGAAATAGTTAATTCTGAAGTAGGTTGAGTAAGGCTGTGATTACGTATATCAAGGGAGTCAATCATGCCTAGGTTACGTTCATCATAAGTCAGTCTAACTAACACGCCTAATTACCATTGTGTTTCTTGCTGCGAGCGACGTTTTTTTGTCTGAGTTAGATAATTATTCCGGCCAAAATCATGAGCACCGTCGTAGTTGGGTAAGAGGGCGGTTGTTGTTTTTAACATCCGTGTTTGCCATTGATAGCGCGGCTATCGCGTCTGTGCTTGTGCGGTGATGAGTAATCATGTACGTGTGGTGTTGTTTGTTAATAAAACCACAGCAGATAAGTGGTCGATGACAAAAGTACTAGAACATTGGCATCAATTATACCGAGGTACATTACTCAGTCAGAAATAATTACGAGAAGACACATTGACTGACAGTGAAATGATTAGCTTTAGTGAAACCACAGAATTTTATCGTCAACGTTTATATATTGTCAGTTGGTTTGTGCGTAATCTGAATGAATACATAGCCCGCAAAGCTGACAAAGAAGATGCTTGCACCGGTAGGTTTTATTTTCTGCCATCTTTGGCGCTCACCCTTCAGGTCAGCTAAAGTTGTTCAAATTTTCTCTATGAAAATTTGTGAGAAGGACGGTTTAAGTCACAAGTATTGTTAGATGAATCAGTCGTACTAGCTTGTATGGCGTATGAAGATTCAAATCCAATTCGAGCAAAATGGAAATTACCTCAGAAACCTCTAAATACACCAATATATGTTAACGAACTAAAGCCATTAAATAAAAGCCATTAAATAAAAAGAAAGGCTAGCTATACCTACTTTTAGCGTTTGAAGGTAACCATAAGCAGCAGATGCCAAAGGGCGTTGCATTCGAAAGGACAGAGCAGGGCATATCGCACATCAACAAAGCCCATACTTGAGAGGCTGTGATTATCAGACGAGCAATGGTTCACATTAACCACCGAGTTTGAAAAGTATTTTGTTACGCAGCAGGAGCTGATCAGATGATGCATCAATTTAAATTACATACCGGGCATCAACGAATGCGCGGTATGTATAAGACTAAAAACTTACTCAAACGCGCCTAATTCAGTAGACAGTGCAATATCATCATAAGGTGAGGCGATACCTTGACTTAAAAACAGCATTTTTCGCAATCCCATAATTGAGTCCCATTTTTTCAATTAAACGTACTGTCAATTTATTACTTTGTAATATTGATGGAATTGGTTAGTCTTTAATTCATTAATTAAAACGGGTGTCTTGTTATACCTTCTGTTATACCTTGAGGAAACATTGGAGAATGAAACACCAGCATAGCTATTTAACCAAGGTGTTGCATTGACCAGTTGAATTTAAAGTGAATAGCGGGCATTCCTCATTTTAAAATATTCGTGCGTTGCCCTATAACAAATTAAGTAAGCGGAACGTTCCAGATGGCGGCTCCTCTGAGGCCGCTATAGAGTAATCGTTGTTAAATATAAAATTTTTTTGAGTAATGACATGACTAAGCATAAATATTTATACATTTATATTTTCTTTCTAACTGCTTGTGGAGGGGGAGACGGTAATTCAGACTTTCAACCAAATACAGCACCTGAGTTAATCGGTCTAATTGATTATGCTATTGATGACAATACCTCGACTGTTACAACAATCAAAGCAACTGATGCTGAAGGAGATACCATTACCTACTCTGTAAGTGGGGTTGACTCATCTCTTTTATCAATTGACTCTTCTTCTGGTCTATTAACTTTTCAATCACCGCCAGATCACGATTACCCACAAGACGATAATCAAGACAATATTTATAACATTACAGTTACTGCTTCAGATGGGCAATTATCTGCTTCGCTTGGGATCATAATATCTGTTGTGTTCAACGGGCCCACTTTGGGCGAGCCCTTCCACATGCCAACCATGACCGACACCGACACCCTTGATATTGTGGTTGTCGAGGACTGGCATGTCGACACCGTCAACGGCAGTACCCGTCAGAAACTCATCAATATCCACGTCGACGACTGGTGGGAGGGCGTCGATATTCGTGTGCCCGTTCGACTCATCGCTCCTGTAGTAGGTTCCGTCGACGGTTTCGTCATCAGTGGCGCTGCGCTGCCCGAAACGGGCGACATGCAACTGTTCTCCGGTGAGCAAGTGGCTATCGAAGGTGGCGTCGGGGTGGTTAAGACTAAGATCAAATCGATCGCTCAGTACCCAGGCTTGCCCAACAGCACCACTCTCAGGGACCGATTTTTGGAAGACCTCGACTGGCGCTACACCGAATACTACCTATGGAGCGCCATCATGATGCGCTCGATCACCGCAGCCTTTGACGACGACGTGTTCCGGCCCGGTCCGGTCATTGCGTACGGCGGCTCCAAGAACGGCATCACCCCGCTTATTTCTTCGATTCATGACAAACGCATCACCGCTGTAAGAAGCACCGTCGCATTCACGGTCTTAACGCCAATTCGAGCCAACGATCCGGCCGCTGTTGCCGAGGTTGCTGCTGCCAATATTGACTTCGACAATCTCCGAGCTGCGGGCCTAACAGCTGGCGATCAGCCGTGGAACTACTACAACAAGGGATACCGTTCCACTGCAGCTTTATTGGATCTAGCCCGAGCCGCTGGATGGTCTGAAGCCGACATCCAGGCCAACTTCAACCGTATCGCCGATGACATTTACGTGAGCGAGAACTGGGACGAACTGGCGGCTCGCGGTGTCGATTACTTCAGCCTCCCTGGCTCGCATGATTGGGTGGCATACGACGTGCCCAGCACCAGTACGATCCTACCCGACTTACGCACCTATATTTTGCCCAACGGCGGCCATGACCGATCTGGCCACCCCGAGGCGCCCGACGACAACGTGAACGCCGCCTTCTTCGCCGAACATCTTTTCGGCGCCGATCGTGGTCTCGAAACCCCGGATATCAGCACCACAATCAACGGCGCAACCCTCGACGTGACAGTGACCTTTCCCGATGGCGGCGTGCCCGATGACAGCCGCATTTTTTGGATGTTTGACCGCGGGCCAGACGGCTCGTCCTGGTACCTATATGATCTTTTTCCGGATGAAAACTGGACAACAATGACCGGCAACGGGAGCACCTGGACCGTTTCCATCTTGCTCGAACCCGATCGCACATCAATCGATCTGGTCACTACACACACTGTCAACGTTGGCGGTAACACTATTCCTATCAGTGCGCCATACACCCGGGTTGCGCTCGACTAGATCAACATTGCGACGTTACCAACGAGAATACACGTAATGAATAATCATAAAAAAAAGCGATGTCAAGGTTTCATTCAGGGCCTTGATTGATGTTTTATTAGTCCGTTATTGGCATGTAACGGGCATCTTTCTTTTCAAGTTATCTGCGTGTTACCCTGTAAAAATTTAAGCAAGCGCGACTGCCTAACAGGTAGCCCCGTATTTAGGCGTTAGATGTGAATGACTAAGGTCGTTACTTATGGTTTTGAGGGTGAATTTAAAGGGAAGTCAGAATATGATAATTCCTTTGCTGAAGTTGATGATATTCATAAATGTATGCTGTTCTTAAACCAAGGAATCGATGAGTTATAATGTAATTTTGCTGTCAACGAAATAGCAATATAGACATGGTCAGTGCTTCAGGTAATTTCTTTAGACTGCTTTTCTCCGTGGTTTATATGACTAGTGATTGATTTATCCTGGCGACTAAAACACTCATGTCCTGCATGATTTTAAGCTCTAACGAGGATAGCGTAGGCTTAATGGTTTCGGCACAATGAGCAACCAACGGAGCATCGATTTTATCTGTTTTAGCCCGTTGCCTCCCGCGAAGCGTTTTATGTAAATTAAATGGGCTATTACACATGGTAAATTCGCATTTGCGCAGGCAATAATAAACGGCATTTCAAGGCGACCAGTAGCTTCAATGATAATACGTTCACGCAAATGTCTCTTGGTATTGTTGATGTCTTCTTTAATACCTTTTTCATCATTAGAAACAGTGAAATAGATATTTAAAGGACGGTTATAAATATCCAATTGAAACTTACCCGTATCGACACCGACGTTAATACTTTGTTTTAGTGTTCGTATGAGAAGCCTCTTGTTTGCATAATGTGGGTCGTTAAACTAGTTATCCATACCCGTTAGACTATTCGAGTGTGTTGCTTAGCGTTTTGTTGTGTGCTTTGTTGTTATTGGTTTCTCAACTGAGGAGCCATCATTCAATCGAACTAACACAAAAGAAAGCTTTAGTTGCTGCTAAAGCCTGAGTCTCAACTTACGCTAACCTGATTAGAAACAAGATGGGGTAAAGTGAGTTATAATTCATATAAGTCGTTTAAAATGACAAAAAAAAGTTGGATTTTGCTCCTTAGTCGCTTATTTTATGCAACGTTTATTTACCTCTGAGTAAGGGGTAATAAGTTTAGGATAGTATCGTGTCAACATTCATTATTGTACTTTTCTTATTAAATTTTAACTTGAACCCCGAAGAGAAAAATATGGATTACATACCCAATAAAAATATTACTATTGAGCAGCTTGATGAAATGTTTAATCTCATTGCAGAAGAAGATCAATGGGATTTATCAAAACCCCTTCTTTGGGGATATTTCTTTACTGATGACGATCCTAATCAATTAGAATTGGTCATTCCTAAAATTCAATCTTTGGGTTATTCCATTGTTAATATCTTTCAAGCTAAAAAAGAAAATGAGAATGAAGCAGATTCATTTTACTTACATGTGGAAAAAATAGAAATTCATAATAGTCATTCTTTGAATAAAACGAATGATGCGTTTTATATTTTTGCGCATCAAAATGGCTTGGACTCATACGATGGCATGGATGTGGGTCCAGTTGAGCAATAGACGTATAACAAACGCGTTATACCCATAAAAACCTTGGGCTACAATAGAAAAACTTCATGTGGCCCTATCCGTAATTAGCCTAGTTACTTGTGATGGTATGTTTAGTTTGGTAAATTTATGTCTCTTGGGCTTAGTTTAGTGGGTTACATTATAAGCAAGGAATTGGGTACTGCATTTTTTCAATATCCTTATTTTTATTAATGTTTTATGGCCCAACTCTTTACTTCAACAACCTACGTTGATGTATGTTTACTGGTCAAAAAAAAATAGGTGTATCAGCGGTATTACAACATTTAAATTTAGGGGAAGTACCAAGCTAACAAGTAGATATAAATATAGCAGTGGTAGCAATAATCGTTGGTCTTAGCGCTGCAATAATGGGTATTGTCTACCAACGCAGCAAAAACAGCACATAACCAGCGCTTTAGGCGGAAAAGCCATCGCTAGCTGTTTTCGAGCTGTTTAAAAAACGTAGTCAGCTATATTTAAAGGACTTAAAAAGGTGCATAAATTGATAGTCATCGATCAACAAAAAGGCATCGACCACCCTAAATTGGGATCTCGCACTAGTTCTAGTGCCAAATCCAGTATATTAAAGCTGATGAGTGTACGGCGAAAAAGAAAATAGCCCATCATTCATGTCAATCATTGCTCTTCTGAACTGGAGACTGCTTTAGGCCTTAATTTCAGCCATTAGTGAATGAAATCATATTAATAAAAACGGTTCCTTGTGCATTCACAAATTCCAACCTTGAAAAGTGCTACAGCAAATTGGTATAAATTCTATCGTGTTTGTCGTAGCTGCCACAAACAATTCAATAGAGTCAAGAATTAGAACTGCCGGCAACCTTAGACTAAATGTTTTTGTGGTTAAAGATGCTTCTTTTACATTCGAGAAAAAAGATTACTTTGGTACTACTCGTTCTTTAGATGTTGTGGATACTATGTCTCTGGCTATTTTAAATGGCGAGTACAAAACGGTATTGAGTTCGAGTAATTTTTTGAAAATCATTAATAAGATATAAAACACAGCTGTAATCTACACCATAAACTGCTATGCGTTTTGTTTTAAGAAAACTCTAGTTTTGTACTCAGTTAAGCCAGGCCTTAGGGATTACTAAAATTTTTTTGTGGCCGTTTAGTCGAATGGTGAGTGCTCAGTTAGGAGACTAATTCTAAATAACAGTACCACACAGGGTAAGCAAACGACTACTGGGTCTCGATTGCAGCAATATACCTTAACTTAGCTATTATAAAGAATTAATAAAAATCTAAGATGGTAAGTATCAATACCGTACTGTTTTTGCATGGCCATAATGTCACCTTTGCGCTGTCCCGTGTGTGTATCAATGATTAATAGCAGTAGGAAAATCAAAAAAATAGTCATTATTGCCTACTTTAAAACACTGATTGTTACCTTAAATTTTATGCTTAGAGACATGAGCATGGGAGATTTTTCATAAGCGATTAATCAACTCGATATTGAATTCCGAATATAAAATGTGACATCAGAATATTCCTATATAAAACATGCTGATCTTTTAATGATCCATGGAACAAAATATACTTCAAATAAAAGTTTTAACACAGTGAAAATCAACTGGTTTAAGTCTTATTGAGAAAATCACTTTACCTCCAAAATGTTGCAGTAAATATAATATTCATAAAAGCTTCTTAGATACTTTTTATCGATTTTGATACACAGTCACTCACACTTTTAACGATCCGCATCAGTTTACGTTTAATTTTAGTATCATATTGGATGATAAATTTGTATCTCTGCTTGATATACCGACCTACTTTAGTACGTTTTTTATCATACTTTAGTCTAAGTCGTTCTGAACAACTATTGCCTTGGTCAAGTCCTAAATTGTTGTTTTTAATGAATTTTAATTTAATTATGCTCGGTAATATATAATTACACATAAATAGAAGTGATTGATTCAATAACATTAAAATGTGTAAAATTGGTTAGTCAAAAAAATCAAGAAAATCAAGAAAATCAAGAAAATCAAGAATTACAGGTAGATTAAGAGAATGTAAAGCCATTCTAAATTTGTCGTGATTTATTTTATGTAGATATTTTTTACTTAATGGAACTTTCTTAGTGCCGATTTTTTTATAGTCACAACACTAATTTAAACAATTATATTAGGCTGCTTTGAAATCAAATTGTTGCCGTGACTGTAACAATTAGTACTAAATCAGAGCATTGATATATGAAGTAACGAAGCACATGCAAACATTCATTATGGATTATTCAAACTCTATGTATGCCATAGATGAAATATTTTTTGCTCTAGAGGAATAAATATTTTAATACAAAAAAATAAATTTCGTTTTAACCGACAAATTAAATTACATGGTTTCATCCTTTGTAATCACAAAATTGGTCGGTAGAGATTTGATGCGTTAATTGATCACAAGCAACTCTTAATTAAGGTTAAATAAATTGTTAGATAACATTTTAAATAAATTCACCATTTCTCAAAAATTTATAGTTTTATGTGCTGTTTTGTCGTCAATTATCATACTCATGACACTCTCAAATTCCCTTCGTTTAAATTCAATGGGACATCATATTAGCTCTATTAAAGATGCTGACATACCGTTAACTAAAAAGTTGATGGCTATTACTCAGCATCAACTTGAACAAGAAATATACTATGAACGTGCCTTTCGGTATGCTTCTAAATTACAATCAGATAGTCGTGCTAAGAAAGCTTTTGGACATGCTATTGAACAGTTTGAGCATTACAGTCGACAGGTAAGTGAAGAGTTAAAGGAGGCTGAAAAACTGATATTTGAACAGTTAAAAGTCATTGATGAAAAAGACATGGAAGATGAATTTAACCACCTACTTAAAGAAATTAAAGAACTTGAAGAACAACATGGTAATTGGTCCAAACATACCGACAAGGTACTTCTTTTCTTAAAAAATGGTAATGTTCTTGAAGCAGCTGACCTATCTGTTTCTGTAGAAGTAGAAGCGAATAAACTAGAATCACACATCGAAGATGTATTAAAGGAAATAGAAAACTTTACTGAACAAGCTATTGTTAAATTAAATGAAGAAGACCAGAAGATCTTTTATGATGGAATTATCTTCTCTTTGGTAAGCACAATAATCGGCGTGGTGTTTTCATTTTATAATGTCAAATCATTAAATAAAGACTTAGGTAAATTAACATACAGTGTCAATGAAATATCGAATGGTGAGCTTACAAAAAGCTTTAAGAGCAGTAATATCGGCAAGGATTTAGGTCTCGTCTTAGCTGACATTGATCATTTGCAAGAAAAATTAAAGTATTCTTTGCAACTGGTGCATTCAAGCAGTAGCGAAGCTGTAATAGCTGCACAAAGTTTAAATAGTCTGACTACAGATGTTCAAACGAACATCATTGAACAAGGTTCGGAGGTTGATATGTTAGCTGCCGCCATGGAAGAAATGGGAGCCACATCGACAGAAATTGCCAAAAATGCTGAGACTACCCAGGTTTCGACAGTCAATGTCACTGAATTTTCATCAGTATGTCAAAATGATATGGGTCACGCAGTAACGTCTATGTCCGATTTAGCTAATGGCTTAGATGATAGTGCGAAAAAAATACTCACACTCGAAGAGCACGGAAATAAAATAGGCTCAGTGCTTGATGTAATAAAAAGCATTGCTGATCAAACCAATTTACTTGCACTTAATGCAGCAATTGAAGCTGCAAGGGCAGGAGAACAAGGCAGAGGTTTTTCTGTAGTTGCCGACGAGGTTCGAACATTAGCTAAAAGAACACAAGACTCGACTACCGAAATTGAGGCCATGATTACCGCATTTAAAAATGAAACCACAGATGCGGTCAAATCGATGGGTACCAGTCAAGAGCTTGCTAAAGCGATGTTGCTAACAGCGCAGAAGTCTAATGATAACTTAATTGAAATCAGTAATACTATTAACGACGTTAACGGTATGACCATACAAATAGCTAGCGCAGCAGAAGAGCAGGCGGCGGTCGTGCAAGAAATCAATAGAAATATTCATTCGGTGAATGAACTTTCAGGAAAAAATGTGGATGCCTCATCTCAAGTTTCCTCGGCAAGCGAGCAAATAGAGGCGATATCAAAACAGGTATTAGTCGAGATTTCTTATTTTAAATTTTAATAATTACCTGTTTAATAACTATGAAATTTAACAATAAATAAAGTGGTTCTATGAGGTTAACTTCTCTAAGACCTATTATAAAAAAGGTAATTACATGAAACTAAAATTTATGCTGGGCATGGCAATAGTGGCAGCAACTACAACAACAGTATGCGCATCAACTGACGAGCATCAACACTTTGCTGGTGTTTTTGTTGGTGGTACTTCAATCGATGGTGAAACTAATTTTTCTTATGGTTTAGAATATGAATATAAGTTCTCAAAACTATGGGGAGCGGGTGTTGTTTTTGAAAAAACTGATGATGCTCATTACGGTGACGGTATTGAAGTTATGTTGGCTTCTGCTTATATTCATCCTTGGAAAGAATTAAGAGTGGGTGCAGGTTTTGGACAAGAGAAAGTGGGTGGTTCTCATAGCCATAAAGAAGATTTAGTCCGTTTTTCTGTCAGTTATGATTTTCATGTTGCAAGCATCGGAATAGCACCAACGATAGCAGCCGATTTTGTTGATGGCGAAACGGCGACAGTATTTGGTGTTGCATTTATAAAATCATTCTAAATTATAGTTTAGTGTTGTTAAATATTAGGGCATTGTTACTTTACGCTTAGGTTTGTTGGAGCAATGCCATTTTTCGAGATTACCTCGGTATGTTAATGTTTTTATAACTGGCTATTCAGGTATCTATTTTCCTTTCTTTTCTTTTCTATCTTTTTTCTTGTTTTTTCCTTACCTTGCTTATTGAGCATCTGTAGTAAGGGAGTAATCGTTCTACATTCTTAGTTATACACTTTAATCTTTGTTTTATTTTATGTAACAGTACACCAATGGCAATATTCCAAATAAGACGAGATACTTGGTGGAATGACGATTGATGTTTTCGTAAGCTAGTTATATTGAATATAGTTTTATAGCCGTTGACAACTGTATTTCCAGATTAATGTGAACATGTATTCACTCGTTACCCCTACTAACTACTGACAATGAACAAAGGTGGTTAGACTTCACCCACCTCGTACCATTTTCTAAGCCAATTATCGACGGGATATAGGATTTTGTAAAACGCCGGCACAACCAACAATGCCAAAATAGTAGAGCTGATCAGCCCCCCTATTACAGATAAAGCCATAGGTGAATTCATTTCATGGCCAGCACCAGTACTAAAAGCTAAAGGCATCATAGCGCCAACCATTGCAAACGTAGTCATCAGAATTGGACGTAATCGTTTTTCGCCTGCTTCAATAAGTGCGTTATCCACCGACGCGCCTTGTTTAATCGCTCTGTTGGCAAAATCGACTACTAATATGGCATTTTTACCCACCATTCCTAGTAATAATATAATCCCTATCATCACAAATAACGAAAAATTATTACCACTTAGACCCAATGCAGTTATCACGCCCGTAAAAGCCAGTGGCATGGTTACCATAATGATAATAGGTTGGATCAATGACTCATACAGGGCTGCCAAAATAAGATAAATTAATATCACAGCCAGTCCGACAGCCGCGCCAAACGAAACGGCAGTTTCTTGCATTTGTTCAACTTCACCTGCAAACGTATAGTGGTAACCTGCGGGTAGTAGTTTGGCAATATTCGCATCAACTTGATCAACGATTGAATCCAGTGGCACATTGGACACATTACTACTGATCATGACCTTTCGTTCGCGATTAAATCTATTTATCGTCGCGATTGAACTACTTTGTTCAAAGTTAATTAAGCCATCTAAAAATACATATTTACCGTTATTTGCACGGATCTGTAATTTTTTAATATTGTCTATATTGGCACGATTATTATCATCAAATCGTAGAGTAATATCGTATTCTCTACCTTTTTGTTCAAAGTCACTGATTTTGCTATCACTAGAATAATTTGAATTTAATAGCGCTGCAATTTGTGTCGCGGTAATACCTAATCTTGCTGTGTTAAGTCTAATGATCGATATGGTGATTTCAGGTTTTCCATCTTGATAATCAGTGTCAATATCTACCGCACCTTCAAATTTCCCTAGCATTTGGGAAACTTGTTGAGAAATTTCGCTAAGCTTTTCTAAACTGTCACCAGTGACAACAATTTGCACCGGTGCATTACTGCCACCAGTATTGATAACAGGCAGTTTTTCAACGGCCAAAGTGATTGATTGTATTGATTTAAACTGTTCTCGGTAATTTTCTATTACTTCTGCCTGACCTAGCTCTCGTTCTCCAATAGCCTTTAATTTTACATAGACTATGGCTTTATGTGACTCGTTGGCTGTGGTGTAGCCAATGCTGAGGGCATAATAATCAACCATACTATCGTTTTTTATAGCATCCATGATAGGTTCCATTCTATTTTTCATTTCGGTAATAGATGTGCCTACTTGTGCTTTAGCTGTGATTTGAAATTCGCTATTATCTTCTGCTGGAACAAAATCCATTCCGACATTTGTGAAAATTTTGCTAGATAAAATAAGGAATCCAAATGTCACTAATACGGTTATATATTTAAACTTAATCAGGGGCTTCAGAATTTTGACATAGCCGTTATCTAATGCTTTGAACATAGGCTCTGTTTTGACGTGGAATTTAGTTTCTTTGTGTCTTAATACACGTGCGCCAATAGTTGGAATAAACATAATAGCCACGAAATAAGACAGCACAATACCGGATGCAACTGTCATAGCAAAAGCATTAAAAAATTTGCCGACTAATCCACCCATGAATGCGACAGGTATAAAAACAGCCAACAACATTGCCGATATCGCCAGTAACGAAAAAGCAATTTCGTGTACACCTTCATAAGTGGCTTGAAAGGCCTCCATACCTGTTTCCATTTTTTTTGTGATGTTTTCAACAACTACGATTGCATCGTCAATAAAAATACCTATGGCTAGGGTTAACCCAATTAAGGTTAATTTATTCAGGTCATACCCCATGTAATCAATAATCGCAAAGGTACCGATGATAGAGGTTGGAATGGCGAGTGCAGAGACAATTGTTGCGGTAAAATTTCTTAAAAATATGAAAACAATCACGATCGCTAATATTGCGCCAAAAACCAAATCAAATTTGACCTGTTCGACACTTTGAATAATTTTGTCTGACTGGTCTTTGATTAAACTTATTTGGTAATCATCTCCAGCCATGGCTTTTATTTCAGGCAACAGCTGTTTAGCCTTATCGATGATGCCAATGACATTGGTACCTGAAATTTTCATAATATTCAGTATTACACCGACTTGTCCGTTATAAGACGAATAACTTTTTACATCGCTTAATCCATCAAACACTTTGGCCACATCTTTTAAACGTAAACCTGGTTTTATTTCGATATTGGCTAACGATTCGATATCCTTGGCATCACCGTTGAATTTAATAATGAGTTCTTGTTTACTGTTAATGCTTTTTCCAGAACTGGATTTAAAATTTTCATTACTAATTTTATTTTGTAACTCAGTCGCTGATATGTTGTATTTATTGAGTAGGTAAGGATCGACTAATATTCGTATTTCTCGATC
The DNA here is from genome assembly GCA_964564805.1 of uncultured Pseudoalteromonas sp. Lineage (GTDB taxonomy): Bacteria > Pseudomonadota > Gammaproteobacteria > Enterobacterales > Alteromonadaceae > Paraglaciecola. The sequence continues at coordinate 12,573 of CAZMDX010000240.1, forward strand.
TTGATAGCCGTCAACATCGACATCTCCTACATTTGGAATACGTTGTAACGTCGGTTTAATCTTTTCATCAACTAACTGCATAAGCGCTGACATATCACCTGTTTTACTGACCACAAATACACTGATGGCCTCGCCTGAAGTACTGATTTTTTGCACCAGAGGAGCCCGTGCGTTATCGGGTAAAATGACTCCACCAATCTTATCTCTTACATCGTTAGCTGCCTCATTAATGTCAATTTTCAAGTCAAATTTTACAACCACTAAACTCAAACCTTCATAGCTGGTTGAGTCTAACTTATCTATACCGTTGATCCCCGAAACAGCTTCTTCAATTTTATCAGTGATTTTAGATTCCACTGTTTTAGCATCCGCACCGGGGTAAACCGTCTGAATAGTGACTATCGGGAAATCTACATTAGGGTAAAGTGCTAAAGGCATCGAGGTGTATGACTTGATCCCGAATATTATTAACGCCATTACTGCCATGAGTATGGTGATGGGACGATTGATTGCAAATTTATACATAATGCTACTCTTGACTATCTTTTACGGGACTATTTCTATTATCTGATGTGATTAGTTTGCCTTCACCAAAAAGTCCAACTTTTAAGTCTTGGGCAATAACTTGTAGAGCAATTTTCCTGTTATCACTACTTGCCTCTGGATATATCCGATAAACTTTACCGGTGTATTGTTTGTCATCACCATCCACTTTGTATAAAAAGGCATCGCCAATTTTGACATCGTCGTTATATTTTTGGTCAAATTCAACAACCAATATTCGGGCGTGTTCACTTTGAATATTAAAGGCAGTTTTTAACATTTGCCCACTCACAACATCACCTAATTCAATCATTCTTTTTGTAATAACCCCGTCGAACGGTGCTCTTAAAATTGTTTTAGCGTAGAGTGTTTTTTCTATTTCAATATGCGCTTTAATGGCCTCGTATGCCATGGCATATTTGTCTAGTAAAGACTTATCAATGAGTTTCTTTTTATACAAATCCTTGTGTCTTTCATAATCTAAATGTGCGTATTTTAATGTCACCTTAGAGGCATTGTTTGTGGCGACCAGTTCATCACTGTCAAGAGTGGCCAGCACATCATCTTTCTTAACTACGCTCATAATGTCGACATGAAGTTCTTTAACAATACCGCTGAAATTGAACGCCAAATTGGCTCCTTGTTTCGCATGTACTGTAAATGTTGCATATATCTCTTTTGCCTGTGCGTTTGAAAAGCAAAGTATCAGTGCTAAAACTATGATATTTTTCATTTTTTTATCTCTATTAAATCAAATAATGTGTTTATGTATTCCTTAAAGTCTTTTCTCAAGTCCCTGCCTTCTGCCCAGGCAATAACCATATAGCCTCTTTCTGCTTTCATAATTCCATCAATTAGGTTTCGAGAAACGTCTTTGATTTCAGCTTTTTTGATTCCTTCATCAATAATGTCCTCTAGGATATTTCTTATAAACCCTGAACATTCTTTGTTGAATTCAAGCATGGGATTATGTTTTGAGGATAACGTGACACTTAGATACTCTCTGTATACGACTAAGTGTTTTTCATAAGACTTATATTCAGATAGGAAAAAATCAAACAGATAAAAAATTTTCTGTTTTGTCGAGGTTCTCTTGTCACTTTGACTCAGCAAATAGCGATGGTGTTCTTCAATAAAATTTCGGATTATTTCAAAAACTATTTCTTCTTTATTACTGAAATAATCGTAGACAGTTCCTTTTCCAATACCTGCTGTTACAGCAATCTCGGTAATGGTTAAGTTTTTCATTCCTTTTTCCAATAAAAGTTCAGTACAGGCCACTGCTATATCCCTTCTTTTTTTGTCTTTATCTACTTTAATCGCCATTTTTATCCGCAAAGTGTATGATAATTATAAATGACCGACCGTCGGTCATTTATAATTATCATAATTTATACAAGTAAAAAAATATACGTTTATTTAACGGACGATTAACACTGGAAGGTTAAATGTGCCAGAAAGGCATGGGTTACTTATAAATTTTACTGCTTTGTATCTTTTATTTACATAGTTTGTATCTCACATATATGACTATTTATCGGTCGTGAACTTAGCCAAGCTTAGTAAAGAATTTATTCAGCCTATGTTTTTTTGTTGATAGTGTTTTTGCTACTGGTGAGTAGTTGTAATTTACCCCACAGTTCCTGATTGACCCGTTGCACGGTAAAAAGAACGATGAGCTAAATCAGCAACACAATTTTTGACAATTTTGTGTATGAAAGTATATTTTCGAGGCGAGAAACTAAGGAGTAGTTCATTTTTCGGTTATACTGTTGCATGGCAGCAGTTTGTCGTTGCAATAAACGTCTGGATATTTACTAGATACTTTACTTAGTTGTCAGATAAAGTAGTTACGAAGCCTTAGTTAAGGGTTTTGTTGACACTCAAGCACGGCATTTTGCAAATAGGGATCCATGTAACAACTCAACTTACATTAATCATCCAGGATAACCTAGCCAAGTTAATGCCTATTTACGAAGGTCATCGCTTTAATTGAGCATTATAAAATAGTCAGTTCATTAGCTTTTGTGACATGTACCTTAGGAAAAAAATTACTAAGCAACAGTTAATCCATTCGAACATTTTTTTATAGTGATAATCTAGACATCGTCTTGATGTGTTTTAAAGAATTATTATATCGCTAATTATGAACACATTTCGGCGTATATATTTGGCGTTTATGTTTACTATTATGTCAAAACCTAGAATAAAAAAAACGGACTATAGCGCCCGTTTTTTGGATTTATTCAGATTGTCGATATTAAAAACCTAAAGTAATTTGTCCACGAATTTCGCCACCAGGATTGGTTGTAGTATGAAAGTTTGTGTATAAACCTGCAGCTTGCATCAAATCCATTTGAGTCATGTCCAAAACAGTATTTGCTGGAACAGTGAAGGCACCATCTCCAGTATCTGTTAAAGCTAAAACTACACCACCGTTTACACCCGCTTCACCAACATGGATATGTGCCATAGTAGGGGATATGTCAAACACATTAATTGTGCCGATGATTAACCCTGTTGAAGTATTTAATGTAATTGCGCCAGTTCCACTTGCTTCAGTTGTTACAGCGGGTATTTCTTGCTCACCTGATGGAACCACGCCATATACTTCAATGTTCGCAGGCGTAATTTGACCTCTTAATTCACCGTTAGGATAAGTAGGCGTATGCACATTAACATAATGTCCACCTGATAATAGTAAATTGGCGGTCGCTTGGTCTAAGTTAATTTCACCACCTGATGTCCATAAATTTACATCAGCTGTATCTTGGGCTAAAGCGACCAACACACTACCATTAACACCAGCAAAACCTGTATGGATATGAGCCATGGTTGCGTCTGCCACACCTGTGGTAGCAACGGCTAAAGTCACGCCGTTATCAGTGGTATCGAATAAAGCATAACCACCGCCCATTGAATCACTCATAACCTGTGGTATTTCTTGTAAGCCACTTAGAGGAAAAGTCACCACAACCGTCGTATCTGGAACAATTTGTCCACGTACTTCACCACTTGCATTACTTGGGGTGTGCACGTTTAGATACCATTCACCGCTTAGTAAGTCATTAAGCAAACCTGCTGTAAGGTCGGTCTGATTTAGTACGAATGTACCGTCACCCATATCAGTTAAACCGAAAGCCACACCACCGTTAGTACCGATGTCGCCATCATGCACATGAGCTGCAGTAGCTCCCATCACCATGCTTGCATCTAATGTAACTTTAAAAGCAGGTAACGACTGGTCTATTTCAACTATTGCGGTCGCTGAAGACATAGTGTTAACCATAGGGACTTCTTGATTGCCTCCCAGGGTAACATTGAACGTTGTTGAAGCAGTAAAGCTAGGTGCTAAATCGTCTGCGGTAATTAAAGTGGGTCCGTCACCTGCCATCAGACCATCAATGGCAATCGCTGTGTAGACTTTGTTAACTTCTAAACTCAATACACCTGTTTCTATTGCCGCATCTTTAGAACCAGCACCGGTTACGGTTACCACATAATCGCCAGCAGGCAATTCCACATAGCCTGTTTCGGTTAACATAGGTGTGGTAAAAGTCACGCCAGCAAAATTAGGTGATGCAGCAGTGATATCGCCATCAGCAGTCACATATATATCGACCGCACTTGCATCAGGCGAAGCATGAAAAATTCTAACTTTAGCTGCAGTAGCAATGGGGCGGGGCATATCGATAACAAAATCTAAGCCAATAGAAGCTAAATCGCTGTTAGCAAAAGCAGTATAAAAAAGTCCACTTTCAACTGTGATAGCTGCATCATCAATCGCAAGCGTGCTTTCTGCTCCATCTACAGCTACATCGATAGTGTAGTCTCCGGCATCAACTGCGATGTAGGATGTTACGTCTGGGTAGCTAATACCGTCAAATAATGTCAGTGCATTGTTGGCAATAACATCAACAGCAGGCGCATCAGATACTGCATGTACAACACGGATATTTGCTTTTGAGTTCACATCCCAAATTTTAAATGATGAGGTACCATCTGCAACAAGCAAGGTAACGGGAGAAGGTCCTGTACCAGTATTTTGTGTTGCAGCAACAAGTAAGTCTGCATCTGCTGGAAGGGCAACGGTGCCTGAATCAAACACAACCGTCTTTGTGCCCGCTAGTGTGATCCTGATTTGGTAATCGCCGCCAGCCACTTCTACTTGGCCCGTACTGTCTTTAAACGAGGCCGTAGCTAAAGGCTGTGCCACTTCAATATCATCTCCGGGCGCAGTAACATAAATATCTACCATTGGCGCGGCAGGGGCCGCGTGTACTATTTGTACTCTAACATTACCTGAGGTAACTGCAGACCTGTCGACTGACACTACAAGAGGCTCAATGGTGTCATTAGTCGTTGAACCGACTGCCAATACATTATAAGACTTTTCACCGTCTAATGTGAGTGATGCGGTTATTACATCAGCTGTACCACCTGGCACATTTGCCTCAACACGAACCCCGTATATGCCTTCGTCAACTGTAATCCATGGTGAAGAAACTTGGTAGTCAACGTTTTCTAGACCTGCTAATACCGCTGCGCCAGCAAAAACATTTACCGTGGGAGCATCAGGTACAGCATGAATAATGCGAAGGTCTGATGTTAATGTGGGTATTACGTCAACCACTACAACATCGTCGTCATTACAGGCGACCAGAGAAATTGAAAATACAGAAACCGCTAATATTTTTCCAAAACTATTCATACTCGTTCCTTTAAAGTAAATTATAAGTGATAAGTCTCAATTGGTGATTTTATACGCAGATAAAAAAATGTTAGATCAATGTTAAATTATAAAAACTGAAATCTACACTTGGGCTGCTGTAAGTTATTGATCCACATGATATTATTAAAAATAAGATGTGTACGGTGTATTGAAATTTTGCAATAAACGGTAGGTTTTAGGTGGTTTGTTGATATGTTTTAATTGATAACTAGTTTTAAAATGGTTGTTTATTCCTTCACAGTGCATGAAGGAATAAATAATAGTGTCAGGGCTCTATTTTAAATGACGGGCTTTCAATACATTGACTACATCAGATAAATTTAAATCACTAGCTTGTAGCAATACAATTAAGTGATACAACAAATCTGCTGACTCATTTTTTAATTCTTCTAAGTCTTTTACCGTCGCCGCTAGGGCTGTTTCGACACCCTCTTCACCGACTTTTTGAGCTATTCGCTTGATACCTTTGCTGTAAAGGTGTGCGGTGTAACTAGAGTTAGCATCGGCGCCTTTACGTGAGGCAATCACACTTTCTAATTCAGCAATAAAACTGATGTCAGCGGATTGGCTATCTGCCCAACACGTTTCTGTACCTTTATGGCATGTGGGACCGATTGGATTAACCAAAGCAAGTAAAGAATCATCGTCGCAGTCGCTAGTTATCTCGACTAGGTTTAAACTGTTCCCAGACTCTTCTCCCTTGGTCCACAAACGTTGTTTTGAGCGACTAAAAAATGTCACTAAACCTGCTTCCAAGGTTTTATCTAATGCCTCTTGGTTCATAAAACCTTGCATCAACACTTTGCCACTGATCGCATTTTGAACGATACAAGGGATCAAATTTTCCATCTTATCCCAAGCCAGCTTTGCCACATTTTCTTTTGTAATAATCATCATAATCTCTAATATGTTTTAGCCAGTCGCCATGCGATTCGGGCTACTTTAATCTTTTAATTTCTTATTGCTATATTGTGCTGTCGCAAATACGCTTTTAACACTGGTATGGGAATAATGCCCTTATGGAACACTGATGCTGCTAATGCACCATCTACGTCAGCTTGTTCAAATACGTGTTTAAAGTGTACAGATTCACCTGCACCGCCCGATGCAATCAAAGGTACAAAACAGTTTTTGCGGATAGTAGCCAGTTGTTGAATATCGTAACCTTTGCGAACACCATCTTGGTTCATGCAATTGAGGACAATTTCACCTGCACCGCGTTGTTGTACTTCTTTGACCCAATCAGCCGTTTCCCAAGCGGTGACTTGAGTGCGCGTCTCGTCCCCTGTGTATTGATGAACTTGGTATTTACCTGTTTCTTCATTATAAAAACTGTCGATACCCACTACGACACATTGTTGGCCAAAGGTGTCGTGTAAGCGGGTGATTAATTCAGGATCAGAAAGAGCGGGAGAGTTAACGGATATTTTGTCAGCCCCCATTTCTAATATTTTACCCGCTTCTTCAATTGTTTTGATACCGCCTGCGACACAAAAGGGAATATCGATTACTTGAGCAATACGGGTAACCCAGCTTTTATCCACAACACGTTGGTCACTGGATGCTGTGATGTCATAAAACACCAACTCGTCTGCACCTTGCTCCGCATACTGTTGTGCCAAAGGCACTATATCGCCAATGATTTCGTGATTACGAAACTTCACACCCTTAACAACCTTGCCATCTTTGACATCTAAGCAAGGGATAATACGTCTAGCTAACATAAAAGAACCTATAAAAGAGCTATAAAATTTAGTTTCAATATTCGAATCAAAACTTAAAATAAAACTGGCATCAGCACTGCAAGCATTGGCAGTGTTTGCATTGTCTAGTCTGAATTACGAGGAGCCTGGCATCATAGCTTGTAGCTGTAATTACCCTACCTTCGTCAACCAATTATGTTTGTCTGGTGCATTGCCCCACTGAATATCGTTGAGCGCTTGTCGTAGTTTTTGAGTCTTTGGGCCATGTGCACCTGAGCCTACTGGATGTTCTTTATCATTATGAATAAGCGTACCTACAGATGTAAGAACTGCTGCAGTGCCTGATAATGCTGCCTCTACATTAGGTTTGGCGGCTCTTTCTAATAATTCATCAACAGTTAATTGGGTCTCTGTCACTTTCATACCTAGGTCTGCGGCTAAGGTTAAAATTGAGTTGCGGGTAACACCATGTAAGAAGGTTTGGTCCAATGCTTTGGTAATAATTTCATTACCGTCAATGAGTAAAAAATTCGCAGCACCCGTTTCTTGTACATCTCCATTGGGACAAAATAAAATCTGATCCGCTTGAACATCACGTTTTGCAGCCAGAATGGGACCTAGTGCACTGGCATAATTCCCACCACTTTTGATCATGCCCATATGTGGCGAACACCGCATACCCGTTTCGTCGAGCAACACTCTAAGAGGCTTAGCACCGCCTGCAAAGTAGTCACCGACTGGAGAAATCAGTACATATAACATTGAACTAGAGCTTGGTGCAGCAGCTTTGCCTATTGCTGCCTCTGTACCAATGTGTGTGGGGCGTATATACATAGAGCCCGGTGGATCTGGAATATCAGCACTGTATTGTTCAACAATGTCTACAATCATTTTCGACACTTGTGTTGTGTTAATATCTGGCAACGACAACAAACGACTACTTTGCTCAAAACGTGCAAGGTTCTGATCCATTCTGAAAACATGGACACTGCCATCTCTATGTTTGAAGGCCTTCAATCCTTCGAAACAGGTGCTAGAGTAATGTAAAACATGAGCACCAGGATGCAGTTGTATGCTGTTAGATGCAACAATTGTTGCTTCGCTCCATTGCTCATTTTCAAAGGTAGTGAATGCCATACGAGGCATAAACACTGTACCAAAAGCCGCCATGATAATTTCCTAATTTGTGGTTAAATATGGATGTTGCCAAGCTTACTTAGCATTTGCTATTTAGCCGTATTCCAACATTCAATTGCTTGTTCTACTGTGAATTTACCTTCCAAGAGTGCCCGGCCTAAAATGACGCCACTGACTTTGGTTGGTTTAAGCACTGCGATATCGTTAAGGTTACCAATACCACCAGACGCTTGCCAACCTACACTAGGAAATTGCTCCGTCATTTCAGTGTAAAGTTGATGATTCGCACCTTGTAAAGTACCGTCACGACTGATGTCGGTGCAAAGCACATGTTTAGCGCCTACAGATAAAAAGTCTTCAAGTAATGTTTCAATCGACACGCCTGAGTTTTCTTGCCAGCCGTGGGTGGCGATAAATTTGTTGCCTGAATCGTCAATGTTGATATCCAGTGCCAACACGATGGCGTCGGCACCGTATTTTTTAATCCAGCCTTTAACCAGTTCAGGCTCTTTGACTGCCAATGAACCAATGACCACACGTTTTACGCCTATGTCTAAAAGCTGTTTCACATCGT
>CAZMDX010000241.1:0-4930 GCA_964564805.1 uncultured Pseudoalteromonas sp.
CATTGAGTTCTACCCTAGCTGCGCGAATAGCTAATTCATCCTCAGTACGTGTAATGTTGTTTTGTTCATAGGCTGTCCTTAACCAGTAAAACCTAGAGTTGACGTTACCAAAAAGCTAAAAAGCATAATATTTTGAACATCTTTATTTTCTTGTTTTAAACCAAACAATGAAGCCATTATCATAACTGTACGTGAAATTATAATAGATGTTTTATTAACTTAGTTTAGCTACCTGTGAACTTCGGCGCTCTGCGTTCTGAAAATGCTTTTATCCCCTCTTGCAAATCATTTGACTGCAAACTAGTCATCATAGTGAACATACCATTCATCATTAAGCTCTGCTCGTCGGTCATGTTCTCTGACTTACGCAAAATAAACTTGGTACCGCGCACCGCCATTGGTGAGTTAGCGGCGATTTCACTGGCTAGGACCATACCCGCTGCCATGGTGGTTTGTGCAGACTCATAAACATCATTAACCAAACCAATCTTCTCGGCGCGCTCGGCCTTGATGTCTTTGCCTGTGTAAGCTAGTTCTGCAACATGACCCGCATTAAGTATCTTAGGTAGACGTTGCAAGGTGCCCACATCGGCAACTAGACCCAGCCGCGTTTCACGTACGCTAAATACAGAACATGCACTGGCTATACGAATATCACAGGCGGTGATCAAATCAACACCAGCACCCAGACAAAAGCCCTGCACTACCGCTACAACTGGCACTGCACACTCGGCTAAGGCAGTAATTGCTGCTTGGAACTTTTGAGTGTTGGCAAGCTGCTGAATATTGGCTTCGGCTTTGGAGCGAGCCTTGGCATTTTTATGTTCACTTAAGCCGTCTTCAACTAGGTCGATACCAGCGCAGAAATGTTTACCGCGACCAGCGAGGATTATTGCACCTATTTCGCTGTCTTCGCAAAGAGCATCAAGGGCATGGGGAATGGCTGACCATAATTCTGTCGACAGTGCATTGTATTTGGCTTCACGGTCCAACCACACTATACCGACCTGCCCCTGTTTTTCGATACTGAGTACCTTGGATGAAAAACTCATTTTAATTCCTTAATTTTTAACTGACTTTAAATTATATTGAACACATGTATAAGTAGATAAACTCGCGTAAAACGCTTTTAAACCATCGTTAATTTATTCAGCCCTAACACTCGCTACAAAACTCATATCACACACACTTTATTTGCTGATCCCCATAATGTGACGCATAAGTTTATTCATGCCACCAATCCATCGATCGTAATTAGTTGTTTTATTACGCATATATTCTTGCACAATGGCGTGAGGTAATATCAAGAAACTCTCCTTGCGCAGTTCTTCTACAACACAATTAGCAAGCTCTTCGGGCTCAATCATGCCATTGCTCGCGGCAGCCGCGATCGCTTCGTTATCGACTGCTGTCATAGGAGTGCGAACTGCTTGGGGGCAAAGCATAGACACATTAATCCCTTCGTGCTTGTGGTGAATAGCCAACCACTCACCAAAACCAACTGCGGCGTGTTTAGTTACACCATAAGCAGCGCCACCAATTTGGTTAAGCAAGCCTGCTGCAGATGAGGTATTTAAAAAATAACCACCGCCCCTTGCGACCATGCGAGGCACTAAGTGACGGGCTGCATAGACGTGAGACATAACATTAATATCCCAGCTCGCCTGCCATTCTGAAGTTAAGGAATCGATACTTTCACCTATTGCCACACCGGCATTAGAGCAAAACAGGTCGATAGCGCCAACGTTGGTCTCCGTATCTTCGATAACCCGTGATATATCATCTTCTTTAGCCACATCCGCCATCATAGCAACACCATTAACCAGGTCAGCTGTGTCTTGAGCGTTACTTAGATTTATATCGACAGCAACAATTCTACTAGCACCTTCAGCGTGAAAGCGAACAGCTAAGGCTCGACCAATACCGCTGCCAGCACCAGTGATCACGACAATCTTATCTTGAAGTTCCAAAAGGTATCTCCCATCTTTTTTTATAATATATTTATCTTGAATTTATAGTGAGTACTCATTAGAAATCAACATCTAAAATTTGTTTACAAAAAAAGTTTATGGTTCAAACGTTTTCTTTTTAAAAGATTAACCCATTCAGAGCTGAATATCAGTGCTATAACTACTGCCACTAAACCTAATTCGCACTGGCCGAAGCGATCTAACAGCATATGAAAGATTCCTGTTCCAACCAAGAAATCATTAAATAATACATTTTAAATCAGTTGGTTATATAAATTTAGCGCTAGTTACAATGGATACATTATTAATAGTTATTTTAAAATAAGCTGACGATGCACATTTATTGATCATCACTCTAAAAAATATTCTTCAGTGTGATTTCTTTGCTAAATTAATTCGACATTTTAAGGAGAGAACTCAATGTTTAAAAATCTATTTTCTATGCAAGAAAAAATCTGTGTTATTACCGGTGGTTATCGTGGTTTAGGTGCATTTATGGCCCAAGGCTTTCTCGAAGCAGGAGCTAAACGTGTATACATAACAGGTCGTAAAGCCGATGCCTGTATCGCCGCAGCCAAAGAGCTGAGCAAATTTGGTGAGTGTATTGCATTACCTGGCGATGCATCGACTAGTGAGGGATTAGGCAAGTTAGTTCACGAAATTAAGGAACGTGAAGAGCATATTGATGTATTGGTTAACAACGCTGGAACAGCTTGGGGGGCTTCTTTTAGTGAGTTTCCTGAAAAGGGCTGGGATAAAGTCATGGACATTAACGTCAAAAGCCCGTTCTTCTTAACACAAGCATTGACGCCTCTTCTTTCCAAAAATGCCAGTGCACAAAATACATCTACTGTTATTAATATTGGTTCCATTGCTGGGATTTTAGGTAACGGCTTAGATACCTTTAGTTATGCTGTATCAAAATCAGCGATTCATCAGGTAACACGAGTATTAGCCACTGAGCTGGCGGCGTCACATATCCGAGTAAATGCCATTGCGCCAGGACGCTTTTACTCAAAGATGACAGAGTTTCTCAGTACAGACCAAGCTGCATTTGAAGAAGAGCTGCAAACTATTCCTATGAGGCGTTGGGGTGAGCCAACTGATATCGCAGGTGTTGCTATTATGTTGGCCAGTCAAGCTGGCGCATTTATCACTGGACAAATCATTCCAGTAGACGGCGGCACTACATTGGTTAACTAATAATTGACAAGACACCTATATTAATTTTTTTCAATACATTGCGAATATCAGCGTATTTATTATGGGTGCCTTGACAAGTCCTTCTCCAAAAACTATTTTCAGAGATAATATTAGCCTCATATGTTCAAAATAACTTAAGTTTTTGACAGGGCTGAAACCGCTTGATAACCCTGCTGTATGGTTTTAACAAGGTTATCTGTCGTATCCCGTTCAACCACTTTGTGTTCAACGCCTGCTTGTTTAGCATGAGCAAAGATTGTAGTAAAATCAATAACGCCAGTACCTACATCTGCAAATGCACCTTGTTTGTCCATATCTTTGATATGCCAAAGTTTAAACCGTCCAGGATGACGTTTAAAATATGCTAAAGGATCTTGTTTTGCCTTGGCCATCCAATACAAATCCATTTCCATTGCCATTAAATCAGCATCAACATCTTGCAGTAATACGTCATAAGGCAACTGTCCATCTCGCATTTCAAATTCAAAATCGTGATTGTGATAGGCCAGCTTCAATCCTGCTTTTTTACAGGCTTCACCATAAACATTACAATTTTCAGCCAACTTTTTGTATACATCAATACCGCTACCGCGTTGCTCAACTGTCAGGTAAGGAATAACAACATACTTATGATCAATTTCTTTAGCTGTATCGATGACCTCGTTGAGGCTCTTATCAAATAAATCCAACATGATATGCGCAGAGGGTGCACTGAGTCCCTCACCATCTAACATTTTACGAAATTCCTTAGGCGAATGGTCGAAGTATCCCGCCGTTTCAACTTCTTTATACCCCACTGCCGAAACCAATTTTAAAGTCGCAGGCACACTCACAGCCATCATGTCGCGCAATGTGTATAATTGTAAACCTACCACACTTGGTTTATCGCCAGCAAAAGCCAAAGAACCTGGCAACAAACTTGCGCCTATGACAGCCCCACTAAGTTTCATAAAACGTCTGCGATCAAATGCTGCACCAGCTTGTGATTCTGATGGACTTAAGCCATGGATTTTTTTGTGATTCATGTTAACTCTTCACTCCTTTGGTTAGTGTTATTTGGTGATACGCGGATTTATGTTCGCGTTGTATAAATAACACTACGCAGACAAGCTTTGTAATTCAATCTAATATTTAGCGTTTCAAGACAGTATTTGAAATAGCGGCACATATAAATCAAAAATATTTATAAGTATTCACACCCGTGTAAGAAGAGGGATAGAAGCTAGAGTGTTTCAAAAAATATGTAGCTTGATGAAGCACCCTTGAATTTCCTCGTAGTTTGAAGTGTTTTTTGGGTGGCATCATAAAGTCTAGTATATTCTCCGCCTCAGTGCATTCGAGGGATACTGCCCCGCCGTCGTCTCCTGAGAACAGGTAAACGTTGAAAAAGATGGCGTTATAATGACCTGTAATAATACCTACTGCAAAAATTTAACAATTTAAGTCTGTTTTCCCAACTATTATGCTGGGAGATGAGTTGCAGTTTGGCGATGCTCGTTTTTTCGTCTATTTAGTAAGAGTTAACAAGCAGTCAAACCACCTCTTTTGTTCGAGCAGGTTTTGCAATCATCACCACTTTTCAAGGCTTTCTAGTGAACGATATTTAAGATAATAGCGGACTATTTTACCACCCATAGAATGAGTAACAAAATGGATTTTTTGCATAGCGACAGCACCGCGATACATACCATGGAATGGAATGGAATGGAATGGAATGGAATGTAATAATTAAATCCTGCTCATTGCTTAGGTCAATG
>CAZMDX010000242.1:0-3172 GCA_964564805.1 uncultured Pseudoalteromonas sp.
GGGGCTTTAGTATCGACAGGTGACTCTTCTTGCTGCTTATCTTTTTTGAGCCATTTGAAAAACTTTGACATACCGGTGAGAAATCCTAGGTAATTGGGTAAACTATTTAAATCATTTCATAATAATAGCATTTCTATACCAAATGAAGCGAGATGAAAAACGTTCAACAAAGAGCAATGCGCTAGCTGGCTCAAAACCTAGTGGCTTAGTAAGGATCATCAGCGGGCGTTTTCGTGGACGTAAATTACCGGTTCTCGATGTTCAGGGCTTACGTCCAACAACGGATAAAAACAAGGAAATGTTATTTAGCTGGCTGACCCCATTCACCTTGGATGCAAGATGTTTAGACGCATTTGCGGGCAGCGGTGGTTTGGGTTTTGAAGCGTTGTCGCGTTATGCACATAGCTGTACTTTTATTGAGTTAGATAAAAGTGTGGCAAAAAATATAGCCGCTAATATTCAATTACTAGGTTTATCTTCACAACAGGCGAAAATTATTCAAGGTAATACGTTACATACGATGATGACACTAGATAACATGGAACGGCCATATGAGCTGATTTTTTTAGACCCACCTTTTAATCAAAATCTACTACCTCAAACGATTGAACGTATCGTTGTAAAAGACTTATTAGCTATCGATGGTGTTATTTATATCGAATGTGAAGGCCAAGGTATAATTTATTCAGTCCCTGAAAACTGGCAAATGATCAAGGAAAAACATAGTGCGCAGATATTGGCCAGAGTTTATCAACGCATCAGCTGAGGTTATTTAGATTTCTAAACCAATGTTGCTCATACCCTCTGCGGTGGCTAGTTGTTTGAGTTGTTTACAGCTTTCAGCATTTTTTGCGCATGTTGACAAAAATATTAATAACTCTTGCTGAGTTTCGACTTCCCATTGCATCAATGGGTGTTGCTTAATATCTACGTCGCTGATTTCTTCTTCAGTGCTGGCTTCAATAAACGCCTCTACTCCGCCTTGTGATAATTTGCTAACAACGACTGCACCTTGTGGATCTTCTCCTTGGATGAGTAAGATGGTTGCTGATAGTGACATAGCCATGTCAATTGCTGGATAGACACCATAATTATCAAAGTCCACGGCATCAGGCACCGCGTCTTCAACTTTTTCTAGTTGAACGGAAAAATTTATTTTTGCTTTGGGCACAGCTAACCACTCCCAAATTGAGTTCAGACTATTACGGTATTGAGCAGGATCAGCAAATTCGGTGGCTTCACAAAACAATACATAGTTAGGCAACATTCGTTCTAAAAGTGTGGCTGAAAACGCAACTGCATGCCACCCCTCTAGTTCTCTAACTTGTTGGAATATGTTAAGTTTTTTTTTCAAAATTATTCTCATTATTTTCTATACAAGCCTGCGTCGTATGATGCAAGCTCAAATATGTAGAAGGTTGATCACAAAATTCATCGTGTCTGAGTGTAAAAAATACTCAGAACGCAAAGTGTTAAATATTTTTAAGGAAACATCATGTAATACTTTACTACCCGAGAGAATAATATTGTCCTATTCCGTCCAGTAACATTTGGATAGAAATCATGATCAAAATCATGCCCATCAATCTCTCTATGGCGATCAATCCTCTTTCACCTAATATTCTATGCAGTGTGCTAGATAACATTAGGATAGTCGCTGAGGCTAACCATGCCGCCCCTAAAGCCATTGACCAATCTAGCATACGGTTATGATCTTGATTTGCCAATAATATAAGTGCCGCCAATATAGACGGCCCCGCTATCATAGGAATAGCTAATGGCACAATAAATGGTTCTTCATCAGAGGTTAACCCTGCCACACCTCCTGGTTGCGGAAAAATCATCTTTAAACCAATCAAAAATAAAATAATCCCCCCGGCTATGCTCACACTTTCTTGACGAACGTTTAAAAAGTCCAACACAGCTTGTCCACTAAACAAAAAAGTGAACATAATAATCAAAGAGAAGAATAGTTCTCTCGCTAAAACTATTCTTCTTCGCCTAGGCTCAATTGTTTTTAATACGGACATAAATACCGGCATGTTACCCAGTGGATCCATAATCAAAAATAAGGTGATTGCAGCAGACCAAATATCCATAAGCATCTCTAAAATTACATTGTTTTGACTAAGTTTATATTATTTCACCCTTACACCCTAAAATTAGTTTTATTTTCAACAGCTTGAAAATGAGAAGATAGGATGTGAAAGCTAAGAGATAAGAAAAAGTTTATTGACTGCTGCTGATAAAAGTCCCTATATTGTGAATAGGGCGTAAACAGGTGTTTATTGAGCGTTTAGGAGAGGGTAGTCTAGCCTAAAACCGAAAAGGCGGTCGTGATCATGCCCGCCTTTCCGATGTTGTTTTATTCTTCTAGTAATGCACGCGCTATTGTTCTAACCCCTTGAGCAGTCGCACCTACGGGCATATGTACGGAGCCACCAGCGTTGTATGCTGCGGCTAAGTCGATATGCAACCAACCGGTACCTTGTTCATTAACAAACCTTGATAAAAAACCTGCTGCATTGGATGCGCCACCTCCACCGCCTCCTTTTTGTGATTTACTATTAGCAGTATCAGCAAAAGCAGATGGGCATTTATATTGATGCCACTTTTCTAAAGGCAAACACCATGAAGGTTCAAACTCTTGTACTGAATACTCTAAAACTCTTTGCTGAAGTACTTTGTCTAAGGCAAAAAAAGCATTGTATTCTTCACCTAACGCCACCATCGCTGCACCCGTTAGTGTGGCCGCATCTATGATTAATTTTGAACCCGTTTCAGTAGCCGCCATTAAGCCATCAGCTAAAACTAGTCTGCCTTCAGCATCGGTATTGACTACTTCTACCGTTGTGCCATTTTTGTAGGTGATGACATCACCTAATTTATAAGCGTGACCACTGATAAGGTTTTCAGCACAACATAAAAATAACTTAACTCTCTTTTTTAAGCCCCGCAGAATAGCCAAGCCAAGTGCGCCAGTGACGGTTGCTGCACCGCCCATGTCACATTTCATACTCAGCATGCCTTCACTGCTTTTAATGCTGTACCCACCGCTATCAAAAGTAATACCTTTACCCACTAGGCAGGCTGAAATAGGCGCGTTACTATCTCCAGTTGGGTTGTAGTCTATTTCAATTAATACCGGTGGACGGGTGCTGCCTCGGCCTAC